>JAYSUN010000431.1:0-10908 GCA_043719045.1 Hyphomicrobiaceae bacterium
CGCATGCCCGGGCCATGGAAGAGTTCATCGCCAACGATGTGGTGAGCCGATCGCACTTCGACAGCAAGCTTGACACCAAAGTTGCCGAGATCTTTTTCAAGATGTCCGAGGTTGAAGCGCATCTCCGCGCTCACATGAGCGAACTCGATAACAAACTGCAGCAGAGAATTGTGGAACTTGATCGCCAAGTCGCAAAAACGAATGCGGAAACAGGCCAGCGCGTTGCGGAAATGAAGTACGAGATGATCCGCTGGGTGGTCGGCACCGTCGCGGCGGCTGCATTCGCAATTTTGCTCGCCATGGTTCGCTATGGCCGACCATAGCCTGTCGAGGCATTGAAACCCGGACATCCCATGCAATTTCCTATTCAGATCGTGTTTAAGCTGCTGGCGCTCGCGCCGCAGATGTATGTCAATGACGGCGCTGGGCAGCAACTCGGTTATGTCAGGCAGAAGCTACTCGCCTTCAAAGAGAAGGTGACGGTTTTCAAGGATGACACGCAGACCACGCCGATCTATTCGATCGCTGCTGATCGGATCATTGATTTCAATGCCGAGTATCATTTTGCCAATGCAGCGGGTGCGCGCCTGGGCAGTGTGCAACGCTCGGGCATGCGTTCGCTGTGGCGCTCGCACTATGTGATCAACATCAATGGCGCGTCAGCGTTCGAGCTGCATGAAGAAAGTGGCTGGGTTCGCCTTGTCGACCGGGTGATCGGAGAAATCCCTTTGGTCGGGTTCTTGACGGGTTACTTCCTCAATCCAAAATACAACGTCACACGCATGCAGGGCACGCCTGCCTTGCAAGTGATCAAGCAGCGCTCGCTGTTTGAAAGTACCTTTACGATCGAGAAACGGGTCGAGCTGACAGCTCAAGAGCAGGAAGCCGTGATGCTTGCCTTGATGATGATTGTTTTGCTTGAACGCTCGCGCGGCTGATCTGGGTCAGCTGAGACTCCATTGGAGACCTGCCATGACGACATCGCTGCAAAGTTTGCAAGACTGGCGCTTTGATATTGATCACGAACAGACTGCGTGGGCGATCCTCGATCGGCAAGGTGAAAGCCAGAACTCCCTGTCGCGGCGCGTGCTCGAAGAATTGGGCGAGATCACGAAGGTGGTGGCCGCGGCCGCCAAGGCCAAGACGGTGCGCGGTCTGGTGATCCTGTCGGGCAAGGACAAAGGCTTCATTGTCGGCGCCGACGTCCGCGAGTTCGAGATGCTCAAAAGCGAGCAGGACGTGATCGACAACATCAGAACCGTGAACGGCATGCTTGACGAGATCGAGCGTTTGCCGGTGCCGGTCGTGGTCGGCATGCACGGATTCTGCCTTGGCGGCGGACTGGAGTTGGCGCTGGCGTGTCATTGGCGCATTGCCACCAAGGACGATGCCACTCGCTTCGGTTTTCCTGAAGTCAAGCTCGGCATTTTCCCAGGCTTCAATGGTACAGCACGTTTCATTCGCCAATCCGGTGCGATGACGGCGATGCCCGCGATGCTGGCTGGCAACATGATCCGGGCCGGTGCTGCCTACGGCATGGGGCTGATTGATGAGTTGGTCGACAATCCAGCGCAGTTGCGCTGGGCCGCGCGCCGCGCCGTCGAGAAGCAGCGCAAGTCCGCAGGCGCCGGTTTCGCACAGCGCATGCTGTCGAAATGGCCGTTGCGCGCACAACTCGCCAAGAAGATGCGGACGGAAACGGCGAAGAAGGCCAACGAAGCGCACTATCCCGCTCCATTTCGCTTGCTTGATCTGTACGAAAAACACGGTGGCAACATCGAGCGCATGAAGGCTGAGGAGACGATTGCCTTTGCTCCACTGATGATGTCGCCGACGTCGAAGAATTTGCGCCGGGTGTTTCGCTTGTCGGAAATGCTGAAGGCGCAGGCACCCAAGGATATGGCCTGGAAGCCGTTGCGCGTGCATGTCATCGGTGCGGGTGTGATGGGAGCCGATATTGCCGGTTGGTGCGTGGCATCGGGAATGGAAGTGACATTGCAGGACTTGTCGCCCGAGGCCATTGCCAAAGGTATCGAGGCGCAGGCGAAGTTGCTCGGGCGTAAGTTCAAGACCAAGGCCCTCAAAGATGCGGCCAAGACCCGATTGATTGCCGATCCGAAAGGCGACGGCATCGGGCGCGCGGACGTGGTGATCGAGGCCATCGTCGAACGTGTCGAGGTCAAGCAAAAGCTATTCGCTGAGATCGAGAGCCGTTTAAAACCCGGTGCTGTCATGGCGACCAACACGTCTTCGATTATGATCGAAGACATTGCCAAGCCGTTGAAAGATCCCGGTCGGTTGATCGGCATCCACTTCTTTAATCCGGTCGCGGCGATGCCTTTGGTCGAGATCGTCCGCGGCGCTGCAAGCCGCAAAGACGAGGTCGACAAAGGTTGCGCGTTTGTCGCGGCCATTGATAAATTTCCGCTGGTGGTCAAGAGCGCGCCAGGCTTTGTCGTCAACCGCGTGCTCGGTCCCTACATGATGGCGGCGATGGAGCGCCTGGAAAAGGGTGAGAAGAAAGAGGTCATTGACGCAGCCGCGCGCGCCTTCGGCATGCCGATGGGCCCCATCGAATTGGCCGACCAAGTCGGGCTTGATGTCTGTGCCAACGTCGGCAAGGTGCTCGGGCGGTCGGCTGAAGGGAGCAAGCTGCAGGCTTTGGTTGATGCTAAGAAACTTGGCAAGAAATCCGGCGAAGGGTTTTATGTCTGGAAGGATGGCAAGCCGGAACGTGCGGCTGTTGCGACCGACAAAGCCAAGCTTGAGACGCTCGGCCGTGAATTGGTCGAGCCGCTCATTCGTGAATGCGAAAAAGTGCGCGACGAGACAATTGTCGAGTCAGCCGATCTGGTTGACGCTGGCGTCATCTTTGGTACCGGCTTTGCGCCGTTTCGCGGTGGTCCGCTGCATTTCAAGGCCAACGAGCCCAAAAGTAATGTGACGCCACTCCGGCCCGCACAGGCTGCGGAATGATGATCGTAGGGTTTTCAATTCCGCCTCCTCTTCCGATCGAGCCGGAAACAGGACGTGAATTCAACGGAATAGTCTCATGACCAACAGCCTTCGCAAAGTCGCTATTGTCGGATCCACCCGGATTCCGTTTTGCCGGTCCAACACATTGTATGCGGATCAATCCAACCTCGACATGTTGACGGCGGTCATCCAGGGGCTCGCCGACAAGCACAGGCTCGCAGGCGTGCACATTGATGAAGTCATCGGTGGCGCCGTCGTCTCGCATTCGCGGGATTGGAACCTGGCGCGCGAGGCGGTGCTGGGGACGACGCTGGCCCCTTCGACACCGGGCATTACCTTGCAAGAAGCGTGCGGAACATCGCTGCAGGCGGCTATGATCTTGGCGGCTAAGATCGCGTCGGGCCAGATTGATAGCGGGATTGCCTGCGGTGCCGACACCACGTCAGATCCGCCGATTGTCGTTTCAAAGAAACTGCAGAAACGGCTCGTGGCTGCGCAGAATGCGCGCTCGCTAGGCCAGCGTCTCGGAGCCTTCCGTGGCATGAAGTTGCGGGAGCTCGCGCCGACACCGCCGTCGACCGGCGAGCCGCGCACAGGTCTTGCGATGGGCAGCCATTGCGAGTTGATGGCGCAGGAGTGGAAGGTGTCGCGCCAGGAGCAGGATCAGCTCGCATTCGACAGTCACCGCAATGCGACGGCTGCCTACGCGTCTGGATACATGGATGATCTGGTGATGCCGTTCGCCGGTGTCTTCCGCGACAACAATATGCGGGCTGACATGGCGCTCGACAAACTCGCCACTCTGAAACTTGCGTTTGACAAATCCGAGCGCGGGACGCTGACAGCCGCCAACTCGACGCCTCTGACGGATGGAGCCGCTGCGGTGTTGCTGGCATCAGAGGAATGGGCGGCTGCACGTGGTTTGCCCGTGCTCGCCTATCTGACGCATTCAGCGACATCGGCCAATGATTTCGTGCACGGCGAAGGCCTGCTGATGGCGCCGACGATCGCGGTGTCGAAAATGTTGGATCGAGCCGGCCTTAAACTCCAGGACTTCGACTATTACGAAATTCACGAAGCCTTTGCGGCACAGGTGCTATCGACGCTGAAGGCCTGGGAAGACCCAGCTTACTGCAAACGCTTTCTTGGCAAAGACTCGGCTCTCGGCGCCATCGATCGCGCGAAGTTGAATGTCAAAGGCTCGTCGCTCGCGTTTGGTCATCCGTTTGCTGCGACCGGCGCGCGCATCCTCGGCAATCTCGCGAAGCTCCTCAACCAGAACGGCGGCCGCGGCCTGATCTCCGTGTGTACTGCGGGTGGCATGGGTGTTGCGGCCATCCTCGAAGGTACCCAGAGCGCACGCATGGTTTTGCCGCAGGCGGCGGAGTGATGGGGCTTAACGTTTTCACGCTTCTAGTGCTGGGCGCGGCGCTGAGCTTTACGACCGGTGGCATCTTTATGAAGCTGTCGGAGGGGCTGACCAAGCCGTGGCCGACAACCGGCCTATTGGTCTTATTCTTGCTGGGCGCCTGTCTGCAGACATTGGCGATGCGCGGCGCAGATCTCGGTGTGACCTACATCATTATTCTCGGCGTTGAGGCGGTCCTCGCGTTTCTGTTCGGCTGGTGGCTGTTTGGTGAGCACGTGACGTGGCTGAAAGCAGCAGCCGTGGGGCTTATTGTCATGGGTATTGCCGGACTCCGTCAGTGACACGACATGTTGCGCGGGCTGGGGACTGGCGCTAAACGCTGTGTCTGATTGTCTTCCAGGATCCACGCCCGATGTCGATTCCAGCCGCGCCAAAAGCTTTTCCGGTGTCGTGGGACCAGTTCCATCGCGACTGTCGCGCGTTGGCATGGCGGCTTGCTGACAAGGGCCCCGACGGCAAGCCGTTCGACGCCATTGTCTGCATCACCCGTGGCGGCCTCGTTCCAGCGGCCATCGTTGCGCGTGAGCTTGGCACGCGCCTGATCGAGACGATCTGCATTGCCAGTTATCATGAGTACAAGTCCCAAGGTGACCTGCAGGTGCTCAAGGGTCTCGCGCCAGCGGTGCATCAGATTGGCGACGGCAAGGGCCGAGGCATTCTCGTGATCGACGACCTGACGGACACGGGGGCGACCGTGCGGGTGGTACGCGAGATGTTGCCAAACGCGCACTACGCGGCGGTTTACGCCAAACCCCAGGGCGCGCCGCTGATCCACACTTTCGTGACTGAGGTTTCGCAAGACACATGGATCTACTTTCCGTGGGATCTTGATCTCAAATACGTCGAGCCGATCCGCAAGGGGACCAGTGGTTGACGGCTTGTGTTGCGCAGGGTTTGATTTTCACTGCGGGCATGGTTCTGACAGTTCGCCGCGATGTCGCGAACATGCGGCAGGTCAAGGGTTGTCGGGACGTTTGGGACGTTTGGGGCTTGACGGCCCAGAGGGCTGAGCATATGCACGCGGCGTGGTGATTTGGCCGGCCGGCTTGCAGCCACGTTAAATAACTCGCTAAAGGGCCGCGCGCATACGGGCTCGACCCGGCTGGGCTCGGCATTGAGCCGAGACATCCAGGCCGGGTTTTTTGTTGTCTCGACTGGCATCAGGCCAAGCGGACAGTAGATGGGGAGCGCGAACAATGTCCATTGACGATGATCATCTCAGCCTCGAAACGCAACTCGTCCACGGCGGCATACTGCGGTCGCAGTTCAACGAGACGTCGGAAGCCCTGTTTCTCACTCAAGGCTATGTTTACGACACAGCCGAGCAAGCAGAAGAGCGCTTCAAGAGCGAGGCCGGCGGCTTCATCTACTCGCGTTATGCCAACCCGACTGTCGCCATGTTCGAGGAACGCATCCGACTGCTGGAAGGTGCCGAGGCCGCACGTGCGACGGCATCTGGCATGGCGGCCGTGTCCGCATCGATGCTGTGCTTCCTCAAAACTGGGGATCATATTGTTGCTGGACGCGCCCTGTTCGGCTCCTGCCGTTACGTCATCGAAGATATCGGTAGCCGTTTCGGCATGACATCGACGCTGGTGGACGGCCGGGATCTCAAGCAATGGGAACGCGCGATCAAGCCCGGCACCAAAGCCGTGTTTTTTGAAAGCCCGACCAATCCAACACTGGAATTGGTTGATGTTGCAGCCGTCGCAAAGCTCGCCCACCAGGTCGGTGCCCTGGTCATTGTCGACAACGTGTTTGCCACGCCGATGTTGCAGAGACCGATACAATTGGGTGCAGACATCGTGGTCTACTCGACGACGAAACATATCGACGGCCAGGGCCGCTGCCTCGGTGGCGTCGTGCTGGGCTCAAGAAAGTATATTGGCGAAACCCTGCACACGTATCTGAAGCATACGGGGCCAAGTCTGAGCCCGTTCAATGCCTGGGTGATGTTGAAATCACTGGAGACCTTACCTCTGCGTGTCCGTGCCGCCTGTCAGACCGCGGCCAAGCTTGCCGACGCGTTGGCTGATCAGCCAGGCGTCGTCCGTGTCATGTATCCCGGCCGTAGGGATCATCCGCAGTATGAGCTGGCGCAACGACAAATGTCCGGCAGTGGGCAGATGATCGCGTTCGAGCTGAAGGGCGGGAAGGCCGCCGCGTTCAAGTTTCTCAATGCCCTCAAGATTATCAAGCTCTCGAACAACCTAGGCGATACCAAAAGCTTGATCACGCATCCGGCAACCACCACGCACCAGCGCCTAAAACCCGAACAACGCGCCGAACTCGGCATCACCGATGGTCTCGTCCGCCTCAGTGTTGGTCTGGAAGGTTTCGATGATCTGCTGCGCGATTGCACCCGAGCACTCGCAAGCATCTGAAGGGACAGCACGCCGTCGACGGCCAGAGATGCGCACGAGCTGGTCCGATTATTCTGATCCAGAATGTGCTCCGCGCACGTCACCACGTCACGATCGTCACTGAGGAATTTCGTATGCGCCTCGCCGTTATCTCCGACATTCATGGCAACCTGCTCGCGTTGGAGGCAGTGCTGGCGGACATCAAGCGGCGTGGTGCGGATCTGACGGTCAATTGCGGAGATGTCTGCACCAGCCCGTTGTGGCCGCGCGAAACCTTCGAGTTGTTGGAGACATTGAAACTACCAACGGTGCGTGGCAACCACGACCGTTGGATCGCGGAACTGCCGATCGACCAGATGAGCCCAGCTCTGGTCTATACGCGGGCGCAGCTGACCGACGCTCAACAGCTCGCGCTCGGCCGATTGCCCACCACGCATCGGCTCCCCAACAGCATCTTGATGTGTCACGGCACGCCCACGGACGACTACAGCTATCTGCTGGAGGAAGCGCATGACGGCAGCTTGCTGCTGGCCCGCCCGAATGTGATTGCCAAGCGCCTCGAAGGCTTTGACGCGGAGCTGATTTTGTGCGGCCACAGCCATACGGCCAACATGGTCCTTGCGCCCGGCAACCGTCTGGTGGTCAATCCGGGCAGCGTCGGATGTCCCGTTTTTGCCGACAATCCACACGCCAGCCGCAGCAATGCCCGTGCACCGCACGCGCGCTATGCCATCCTGACCAGACAGTCAGGCCGCTGGAACGCTGACTTCATCAGCCTTGCTTATGACTGGGACGCAGCTGCAGCCCGCGCTCGTGCCAACGGTCGCGAAGAGTGGGCGCGGAGCTATGTGCAAGCGGCCGTCTAATGGCCGAAGCGCGTCAACCGCCGCGCGCGCGCGCATACGGCGTCACCTTCGTGTCCAGCCAATTGCGGAACTCGAGAGTGCGCTTGACGGGATCGAGCACATCCGCACCAAGGCCGTACTTCCACGCGAGATCCGAGCGCGTGGGATCCACATCCAGGACGCGGAAATCCTCGACTACCGCCGTCACGTCCTCGCGGTTGCGCGCAAGGCCTTCCCGAATGTGTCGTTCAGCGCGAGAGGTAATGATTGCAGCCGTCAACGAGAACTCGTGCTCAGGGTGGTATTGAACGCCCCAGAAACTCTTGCGGCCTTCGGTCATGACCGCAGACTGCACCCGACTGACGGCATTCGACGCCAAGACCACGCCGCAGGATGGCAATGCTGAGACTTCATCCTCGTGCGAACACAATGCATCGAAAGCTACGCCCTTGTCGCGATACATGGCGTGAGAGCGTCCTGCGTCGGTCAAGCAGATGCGGCGAGCCACACCTATTTCACGGCCCCTTGGATTGAGGTGCACTGTGCCGCCCAATGCCGCAGTCATCAACTGCAGCCCCCAACATGAGCCGAATGCGGGAATGCCCGCATCCCAGATCTCGCGCGCAAGTTCGAGCTGCAAGCGCACAGCGGGTTGGTCGGAATGATAGACATTGAGTGGCGAACCCGAGATCCAGACGCCGTCGAAATCAGGCATTGCCATCCCCTGTGGCAGCCGCTCCCCATCTGCAACATTGAGTGTGAAATAGTCGATTATCTGGCCGTTTGGCAGATGCTGGTTGACCGAGGCCATGAAGATCGTCTCGTTCGATCTCCCGCCCTCCGCACCAATGCGCTTTTGCGCAGCATCGGGCGCACCGTTGAAAATCAGAATGCGGGGCATGCGAGGTTCCGGCCAGGTGATCGAGCACATCCCCTGAAGTGTAGCAATACTGCTTGCGTCCGGCTGCGCTGTCCCCGCCACAGTCGGGCGAGGAAATATAAGAAATGCGGGCAAAATGGACGGAGCCATCTACTTCTTTGTAGTCGTTTCGGCCTGAGCGCGGGCCTTTACGCATGTCTTGCCGTCCCAAACCGACGCTGACGAACAGGGAATGCCGAGTTTGGCATCGGCAGCCGGTATCTCATCCGTTCCGGGCCTCCGAAGTGTGGCATTTGGCAGAAAAATCTGTTGCTCGACGGTGAGGGCGCGAGTCTGCCATGTATCGCCGGTCCTTTTAACCAGGAGGGTTTGCAACAAGCCTTCCGGGTTTGGCTTGCTCCACGACTGGCCCTCATGGAAAGAGGTCACGCGGGCATAGTAGCGGACCAGAATTTCGCTGCCGTCCGGGGACAGATTTGCCATGCAGAAGAGACCCTGCGCCCAGGCCAATCCGCGGATCGGCTCAGCCGTCGGCAGCTCGGTTTTGTCGAACGGGTTGCGCTTTTGCGGGGCGACATCAAAGGCGGTGAACCAGTTGGGTGACGCATCGCGCCAGTGCTGACGAAAGGCCTCGTCGCTCGCCGCCACGGCCGCTTTGGTCACCTCGGTTGTGGCCCCCGCGC
Source organism: Hyphomicrobiaceae bacterium (assembly GCA_043719045.1). GTDB lineage: Bacteria > Pseudomonadota > Alphaproteobacteria > Rhizobiales > Hyphomicrobiaceae > JABFRJ01. The sequence continues at coordinate 9,177 of JAYSUN010000431.1, forward strand.
AAGGGATGGCAACCACAGCCATGGCCCGCGGGGCAGACAGTGTGGCAGCTGTCAGAAAACCGAGCCAACAGGCAATCCCGGCCAATCCATGCGTCATGTCAGTTGATCCAAGCTTTGCAGATCTATTTTGCCGTTCGGACCCCATGGCGTCGCTTCCCTCATCACAACGATGCGTGCAAGCTGTCACGGCAGGATAGGGTTAACCCGCCCGTACAGGCCGTAGCCGAGCATGCCGTGGCACTCATGTTGAGGCTGGCACTGCAGATCCTGATGTCGGCTCTCGCTGATGACCCCAGCTGATCTACGCCAGCGCCGCCATTTCAGCCTGCAGGTCGCTCTTGCCCTCAAAACCGATGCCCGGCAATTCCGGCAACGTCACATAGCCATCGACCGGCACTGTGCCATCCGGAAAGCCACCATACGGTTGAAACAAATCGGGATAACTTTCGTTGCCGCCAAGACCGAGACCGGCGGCGATCATCAATGACATCTGGTGGCCGCCATGCGGGATGACTTGGCGCCACGACCAGCCATGAGTTGTCAAAGCGCTCAGCGTGCGGCGGAACTCAACCAGTCCGTACGAGAGTGCGCAATCGAATTGTAGAAAGTCGCGATCCGGGCGCATCCCGCCATAACGGAGCAGATTGCGCGCATCCTGATGGCTGAGCAGATTTTCGCCAGTGGCCATGGGACCTGGATAGAAATCCGCGAGGGCCGCCTGCAACGCAAAATCGAGAGGATCGCCAGCCTCCTCGTACCAGAACAGTGGGTACTGCCGCAACATTTTGGCATAAGCGATCGCGGCTTCGAGATTGAAGCGACCGTTCGCGTCGACCGCCAATTGCGCGCGCGGACCGATCTCTTGCAGAACGGCTTCGATGCGTTTGGCATCATCCGCGATACTGGCGCCGCCGATTTTCATTTTCACGACGGTGTAGCCCCGCGCAACATAACTCGCCATTTCCGCGCGCAGTCCATCGAGACTTTTGCCAGGATAATAATACCCACCGGCGGCATAGACGAAGACCTTCGGATCGGCAGTCCGGCCTTCGCGTTCCGCCAGCAAGCGGAACAGCGGCTTGCCCGCGATCTTCGCAACGGCATCCCAAATGGCCATATCAATAGTGCCGACGGCGACGGAGCGTTCGCCATGACCGCCCGGCTTTTCGTTGGTCATCAACGCCGTCCAACACCTCTCGGGATCGAGATTGGCACCGGTCGTATCGAGCAGACTCTTGGGTTCAGCTTCAAGGAGGCGCGCGCGGAAGCGTTCGCGGATCAAGCCGCCTTGGCCATAGCGGCCGTTGGAGTTGAAGCCATAACCAACGACCGGTCGGCCATCGCGTTCGACGTTGGTTGTGACCGCAACAAGGCTGGTCGTCATCTTGCTGAAGTCGATATAGGCATTGCGGATCGGCGATGCGATCGGTTTGGTGACTTCCGCAATGTCGAGGATGCGCAGGGTCATCGGTCTGGTCTCATGGGTCTCGATGTCGGCGGTCTCATGGTCGGCCGCACGGTCTGTTGCGCGCTAGTTCGGCCAGTTGCGCAATCCGTTGATCCAACGACGCAGAGGCGTAAAGGCATCATTGCCGTTGATGTAGATATCGATGTGACCGGCGTTCGGCAGTTCGATGAACTGCTTGGGTTCGGGTGCAAGCCGCGCAATTTCACGGCCCATGGCGACCGGGATGACGCGATCGAGCGCGCCATGAAAAATCAGAATCGGACA
>JAYSUN010000432.1:0-10896 GCA_043719045.1 Hyphomicrobiaceae bacterium
CGCACCGGCCAGAAACCCACCGCCGCCCGCCCCGCCTACGCCGCTCGGCCCAAAGCCGCGATCAAGCTGCTGCTGACTTCATGAATTGAATTGCCCTGATGTTCAACCGAGTTCACGGCACAATTTCGATCTGAACGGCCGAGCGAATTTGTTTCTCAATCTTGGCTGTCGATGCGGACTGTGGTTGCTGTGGCGCGGATGTGGCCTGACCGCGGCGGCGCAGACGCGCTGCGGTCTCACGTTGAACAGCGGCCCTGTTTTCAGGTTCGTTGGCAGCCGATCGGCTGAGGAACGAGCGGTAGTCGCCGAGTTCGGTGAAGCGTTGCCGTTCAAAATCATGGCGGATGCCCGGTGGCGATTTGCTCTCGCTCTGGCAGATGCCGACAATTGTCTCGCGGCCCGGCTCGCGCAGGCGGAACAGGTACGGGGCGTTGTCTGCCGGGACCTTCAATTCTTTGCCGGCTTCAAGATAATTGGTTGGTTCAAAATCATTCGGATAGATGACTGTGCCACGGCCGTTGCGATCGATGTTGATCAGCGTCAGATGGCAGTTTTCTGTCGTCCGAACCCGGATGGTCAGCGCCTGTCCGGGCTTGAAAGTGACTGGACCTGTCTTTAGGATCAGTTGCCCGCCCTCGGCTGGATTGCTGTCCACGATGGCCAGAGGCGGGACCACGACAGTGCCGCCACGACCGGACAGCTGCTGCTCCAAAGCGACACTTTGAGCTTCGATGTGTCGCCGCGGCACAGGCCCATGGACGATCCGTTGCAAGATGTCACCAGGTGCACCCGTGGCCTGATTCAAAGCCTGATGGAAGGTCTCCGGCTTGACGTCCATTTCAGCGGCCAACGCCTCCATGGTCACGTCGCGCTCGTAGCGCGCGATTAAAGCTGTCACCGGATCGACGCCATCAAGTGTGACGCCAGGAATGAGGCCCGCGAGCGCAATAGCGCCGGCCAAGCGGTTGCTATCGTCAGTGATCAACGTCTGCATCTCATCTGCGGCGGGGTGGAGGGCCAGCACTTTTTCTCGGATGTCCCGGGGCACTGAAGTGTCACCTTGAACACGGGCGCGAAGTTCGTCGCTGGCAGGTTGCACACCACGCCCGTGGCAGGCGAAGCAACCCGTGCCGGCAGCGACGCGCTGCGACGGATGGCTGTCGTCGCGCAGAATTGATTGCGGAACATCGTTCAATCGAATCCCGTCGCCGTTGGTCATGAAAAACGCGTTGAAGCCTGACGGCAAGCTGAACATCATCAGGGCCGCGTCGGGCTTCGGCGCTCCGCGCGAGCCAGGTCCACCCGGGGCATCGAACAGATCTGGTCGACCTGGCGTCGGCGCATACTCGTAACTGGTCCAGAATGCACCATTGGCAAAGGGCTGACGTTGCAGCAACCGGCTGCCGCGCGCGATCCGCGATGTCTTGATGCCGATGCGGCGAGCCCGGTTTTGCGCAAGATCGGCAGCCGGATCAATGCGCAGACTGCTGTGCAGGGTCGAGAGGCGGTCGGGCAGGCCCAGCAAGTCGTAGTACAGCGGTGTTTTCAGCGCGGTCGCGGCAAACCAATCGGCCCGCACCGAAAGGCGGCTGAGGTTGGTGCGCTGTTGGCTCAAAGGATCCGCATCGACGGTCGCATAGGGATAGGCTGCGACCAGCTTGTCCCATCGGCTGGCATCCCAACCGATCGTCGCCAAGTCGATCTTGAGCAGCGTTTCGGCCGCATCCACCGGCTCCAGCTGCGCGGGCTTCAGCCCCCATGACAAACTGTTGACCGCAATCATCGCCGCATAACGATACGCCTTCATCTCGGCAGCGGTCGCGCACGCATTGTGCAAATGGGTCAATGACAGAAACCGCAGGTTTGGCTCGGCGTCGCTGGGTGCGGCCGACAGCGCCAGTTGCAGTTGCTGGGCTGCTTGTGCGGTCGTAATCGGGGCCCGATCTGAGCAAGCAGCCGTGGGTTTCAAGGACGAAATCCAATCTCGGACGGCATCCAGGTCGGAGCTCGACAGGGTCAACACCTTGCCTGCGGCATCAGCGTCATGTGGCGCCGTCCGCGTTTGCATCAGGATGTACAGGCGAGAGCCGTCGGGATTGCCAGGCAGGACCAGCGTCCCGTTCCGGGAAATCGCCTCGAGATCGAGGATATTGCTGAAGCCGCGCCCGGCCGAACGGGCCACGAGCTTGCCGTCTTGATGGCACTGGGCGCATGCGCGATCCAGAACCACAAAGGCTTTGGCAGCCGTTGGATCGTCAGGCTGGCTTGGGACCGACGCCGGCGCAGCAGCCGAGGTCCAGCGGTTTTCCTGGGCATTGAGGTGACTTATGCCGAGGCCAGGAAAAAATGCGCAGGTCAGCAACAGCAGAGTGGTAGCCAAAAACCGGCAGTGGGCGTACGGCGTCATGTGTGGAACAGGCCTCAGGCATCAGCGATCGCGCTCGCGTGGCACGGGTCCTTCGCACACTAGCTGCGCGCGCGGCGCAGGCAAAGACCATCCGCCACCAAATGGCTGACGAGCGATGCGGTTCAGACACTCATGAGGGTGTCGCGTCACTCGGCTCAGGGTCGACATGAGCCTCAGCTGTTGCGACCGCGCCGTGATCTCGAGCCCGCGAGTTCGAGACCTGGTCGCCGAGTTGCGCCAATCGCCGCGATAGAATGCGGTCGGACATATAGAATGCTTGTCTCGCCCCAATGAGTTTGCTATGCGCAGGCTTCCAGTGCTTTGGACGTTGCGGTCATGGCGGAACTGGTAGACGCACTACCTTGAGGTGGTAGCGCCGTAAGGCGTGGAGGTTCGAGTCCTCTTGACCGCACCAATCCATGGCTGAGCCGCATTGGCTCCATTGATAGATTTACGATTTTCTGGTTGCCGAGAGCCAGCTGGAGGTTCACCACATCTGCCTCACCCTCGTCTGGCCGCAGATTCCGACTTGGATCGTGTCGATTGTCGGAAGTCTGACACCGAACCGGAAAAATTCTGCCCGGTCGTGCCGCCGACCGCGGGCCGGCCGGCTCGCGGTGTCGCGCGACGGCACCAGCGGCAGACGTCAAGACGTCCGCGCGCCAGTATGAATGATCGCCAATAGTCAAGCAGACATTGATCGCACAAACGCTCCGCCAACAGTTTGCGATTCGATTGACGGTGAGAGTGTCCGAAGCATAGGGCCGTGACTGGAGTGCCCGAGTATCGGGCAGGTCATCAACACGTCACGAGCCCGAGATTGCCGACGGTGACCGTGTTGTCGCCCCAAAGTGAGTGCCGGGACAAAGTCACTGTCAATGCGTCTGACGCGCGCCGCCAAAAGCTGCTTGTAGTCGGTTCATCTGAAGATCAACGGGGTTGTCGACCGGCGACGCCATCAACGGCTCCATCGTAATCGCGCGGTCCAACTGCAAAATGCGATCATTGAGCGCAAAACTTTCGTCGATCAGTTCGCGCAAACCATCTGGCAGTTCGACATAGTTCTTGACGTGGCTTGGGCGGCCAAGCGGTTGCAGTTTCACGCGCTCGCGCCGGACGATCGCTTCTGCCGTCGAGATTTCACCATCCTTGACGCCACGGCGGATCAGCAGCCACGACGCCAACTCGAGCAAACGCGTGGTCAGACGCATGCTCTCGGTCGCATAGATCAGGGTCAACGGAGATTTCAGCTGTTTCGATTCCTGACGGCCGGGGCCATCCAGATAAGCGGCTGTACGCTCGACCAGCGCCATGCCTTCTTTGAAAACTTTGTCGAATTGATCGGACTGCGCGTAGCGCTCACCGAAAGAGATCGTCACCGCTGCCGGACCGCGGCTATCCGGCTTATTATAGGGAGTGCTCATACGATTGACGCCTTACAAGCTGACGCTACTCAGGACCTAAGCGTAGCAAACGCTACGATCTCAGGCCATGGTTAAGAAAAGTTTAACATCGGCCAAGTCAAATCGTGGCTGATGAAAGTTTCAACGCAGAACACTGCAAGTCTTGTGCAAGGACATTGGGGCAATTCTGAGAACAGATGTGGATCACACAGTTGAAACCCACGATATGGCAACTCTGACGCAATGCTATTGGCGATGCACGGGAGTCTCAGCCATAAGGTAAATACAACGCTTGCTTACCAACCGTCCCAGAGAGGCTCACATGTCTCAAATTCCAGCGCAGTACCGTCGCGTCGTTCTGGCCGGGCGCCCGCCGTCCGATCCATCACCGAACGATTTTCGCATCGAGACGGTGGCGATGCCCAAGATCGGTCCCGGCCAAGTTCTGGTGCGCGTGGTGTATCTGTCGCTTGATCCGTACATGCGCGGACGCATGCGCGACGCCGCCTCTTACGCAGCCCCGATTGGCATTGGCGAAACCATGGTCGGTGGCACGGTCGGTGAAGTCGTCGCCTCGGAGCATCCTGGCTTTAAACCCGGCGACATCGTCGAGGATCGGTTGGGCTGGCAGGAGTATGGCGCGACCAGCGGTTCAACGGTGCGCAAGATTGATCCCAAGCTCGCGCCTATTTCAACGGCCAATGGAGTGCTCGGCATGCCCGGCATGACCGCCTGGTTTGGCTTGTTTGAAATCGGCCAGCCAAAGCCGGGCGAGACCGTGGTCGTGTCGGCAGCGTCAGGCGCCGTTGGCCAAGTCGTCGGTCAACTCGCCAAGATGGCGGGCGCGCGCGTGGTTGGCATTGCCGGTGGCCCCAAGAAATGTGCGTTTGTGACGGATGAACTCGGCTTTGATGCCTGCATCGACTACAAATCGGCCAATCTCGATGCAGCTTTGGCAACGCATTGCCCTGGCGGCGTCGACGTCTATTTCGAAAATGTCGGCGGCCCGATCGGCGATGCTGTCACCGCCGCCATGGCCGGGTGGGGGCGCATCGCATTGTGTGGGGCCATATCGCAATACAATACCGCCGGCTCCGAGCTGGCGCCACGTCTGCCCGCGTTCTTTGTCGGCAAGCGCGTGACCATGCGTGGCTTTATCGTTTCCGACTTTGCGACCAAATTCGATCATGCCCGCCGCATCATGGGCGACATGGTTCGCACAGGACGCCTGAAATATCGCGAAGACATTGTTGTCGGGCTGGAAAATGCACCCCGCGCTTTCGCAGGCCTTCTGCGCGGCGAAAACTTTGGCAAGCTGCAAGTCCAGGTCGGGCCGCTGGCAGCAAGCGGTTGACGATCTGCAGATGGCCGGGATGGAACCCCACGTTGATGCCGCTTCAGGTCGGTTGACCCAACTTCGAACTTGATAAGATGGCCTCAGTCAATTTCTGCGGCGATGTTTCGCGGGAGTGCATTCTGCAAGCGCGATTTCAACAACCGCGCACCGTGCAAATTGAGATGGTTGGCATCCCAGTAAGCGATTCGATCATTCACAACGGGTCGGCAGTCTCCAAGGGTATTACAAAACGCTGTGTGCGGCAGAACAACCGTAACGCCATTTTGCTCAGCATAGGGGGCGAACGTTTCCAAGACGAAGGCTTGGCTCTTAAGGAAGTCAGCCAGCGGCAGCACGTGATCATAGGCTTCAGATCTGATTTTCGCCCGAATGCGATGGACCGCAACATTGTCTTGCCACTCGGGCACTGGACCGACGAGCGTGACGGTTATGCCCTTGGTGCGCAGCAAATCAACAGTCCGCTTCAAGGAGGCAGCCAGGGCGCCTTTTGTCAGTGTCGCATAAACACTTGCGCCGGCGTCATTGCGCCGGCCGCCAGCTATGTCTTCACCGGCGTACAAGGCCCAGCGTCCGGCGAGAACCACGTGACGAATGCTTGGTGTCTGCTCAAGGAGAGTGCGCACATCCCTGTTTGCCGCCGTGCAACTGGCCTTGCCCAACGGACTGGACCAATCATCATTGATGAGCCCGGGGCATGCAACGCGGCCGATCAGGGTGCCACGCGCTGCACTGCCGTTCAATATCTCAGCATACGCTCCGGCGAGCGCCAGAGCATGTGAATCACCCCACAGCAGCACTTTGACGGGTGCTCCCTCGGCTGAGCCGAACAAGCAGCCGAACGTTCTGGCGTGTTTGCAACGCTTGTTGTCGTCGCCCTTGTCATAGGTCTCGGCTTCCAGCCGCGCGATGTCATCAGACAAGCGCCAAGGCCAACCATTGCCTTTGTCAATGTTGAAGGTGAGAGCGGTCAGTCCGGCAACTGCCGCAGTAACAACGGCCGTGACCGTATAAGGTCTTGTGTTGGCTGCCGCTCGCGCGGGCTGTTCGACCACGACATATGAGATGACTGCTGCGAGGAGGACACCTCCCAGCAGGATCAGTTTTTCGATGCTGTCCAGTGGCCGGCCGGCCCAGACGAGCGCCGTCGTCAGGAGGGGCCAGTGCCAGAGATAGAGTGAATATGAAATCTTGCCATTGAGCACCATCGCTGAGGATGATAACACGCGGTTCACACCGGTTAGCCTGGCTGTTGTCAATCCCTCCCCGGCCAGGATGATCAAGCCTGTCCCGCAGGCCACAGGCAGTGCGAGTGGGCCTGGAAACCATTGGGTTCGGCCGATCAGGATTGCGCTTGCCATAATCAAGCCAAAGCCGATCCAGCCAAGGCTCAAACGATAGTCGTGTAGTCGACCAAGGCTCACCGTTTTGGTGCCGAGAGCCACACCGATGCCGAACTCAAAAATTCGATTGGATGTGAAGTAGTACGCCGACGGTGCAGCGCGCCATGCGCCGCTGACTGCAAGTCCGAGTGAGAGCAGACACGCGAAAGCCAAGGCGGCGGGCCAATAACGTCGCTTCGAAAACATAACGATGGCAAAGGGGGCAAAGAAGTAGAATTGCTCTTCAACCGCCAGTGACCACGTGTGGAGCAGCGGATAGTTGACAGGTTCGGCCATGAAGTAGCCGGCCTGGCGCGCGAAAAACCAATTTGACCAGAACAAATTGGCGGCACCTGCGGACCGTGCCAGCAGCTGATAGTCACTTGAGCCAAGCCAAAACCATCCGACGGCCATAACAAAAGTGGTGACGGCAAGCATCGCCGGCACAAGTCTCAGCACCCGACGAACGTAAAACATCACAAACGAGAAGCCTGTCGGCTGGGCCATGCTCGTCGATATCATCCGGGAAATGACGAATCCGGAGATGACAAAAAAGACATCGACGCCAACGAAACCGCCGGATAGAGGCAACAGTTCCAAATGAAAGACAATCACAAGCCAAACAGCGATGGCTCGTAAGCCATCGATGTCCGGTCTATATGTGTGCCCGACCATGACCACTGCCCCGCTGGTCTGAGCTACTCAAGAGCAATACTCGCCTCAATACACCCGCGCCTTCGGCTCGATGTAGGCGATCTCGTTGGTCATGGTGAAGGTGTGCACCGGGCGGTCACCGAGGTTGACGGTTTTCTTGGCGTCGTCGGCAAAGGCGAGTGAGTGCTTCATCCAGGTTTTGTCGTCACGATTGGGAAAGTCCTCGCGGGCATGCGCGCCACGGCTTTCCGTGCGGTTGGCAGCCGAGTGCACGGTGACGGCCGCCTGAGCGATCAGGTTGTCGTATTCCAACGCTTCGATGAGATCGGAGTTCCACACCAGTGAGCGGTCGGTGATGGCGATGTCGGCTGTGTTTTTCCAGACCTCATCGATCTTCTGGACGCCTTCGGTGAGGACCGGGCCGTCACGGAACACTGCGCAATTGGTCTGCATGATCTTCTGCATGCGCAGGCGCAGCGCTGACGTCGGTGTGCCACCCGCGGCGAAGCGGAACCGGTCCAGACGTGACAACGCAAGATCGGCTGCGTCCTTCGGCAAGTCCTGCTGAGCCGCACCGGCTTCAACAGTCTCGCCACAACGCAAGCCAGCTGCGCGGCCGAACACCACGAGGTCGATCAACGAATTCGAGCCCAGACGATTGGCGCCGTGGACGGAGACGCATGCGGCTTCGCCGATGGCCATCAGGCCGGGGACGACGTGATCAGGGTTGCCACCCTTCACGGTCAGCACTTCACCATGGTAGTTGGTGGGGATACCACCCATATTGTAGTGCACAGTCGGCAGCACCGGGATCGGCTGGCGATGGATGTCGACGCCGGCAAACACCTTTGCGCTCTCGGTGATGCCCGGCAGGCGTTCAGCCAGGATTTTCGGATCGAGGTGGTCGAGGTGCAGGAAGATGTGGTCGCCTTCGGGGCCGACCCCCCGGCCTTCGCGAATTTCAATGGTCATCGAGCGTGAGACCACGTCGCGCGAGGCCAAATCCTTCACGTGCGGCGCGTAACGCTCCATGAAGCGTTCGCCGTTCTTGTTGGTGAGATAGCCGCCTTCGCCGCGCGAGCCTTCGGTGATCAAGACGCCCGCCCCGTAAATACCGGTCGGGTGGAATTGGATGAACTCCATGTCCTGCAGCGGCAAGCCGGCACGCAGGACCATGGCGTTGCCATCGCCCGTGCAGGTATGCGCTGACGTGCACGAGAAATAAGCGCGGCCATAGCCGCCGGTTGCCAGAATGGTTTTCTTGGCGCGGAACCGGTGCATGCTGCCGTCTTCGAGGCACATCGCGACGACACCGCGGCAGGCGCCGTCCTGGTCCATGATGAGGTCGATGGCAAAGTATTCAATGAAAAACTCGGCCTGATGCTTCAGGCTTTGCCCATAAAGCGTATGCAACATGGCGTGGCCGGTACGGTCAGCCGCAGCACAGGTGCGTTGCGCCGGGCCACCTTCGCCGAAATCCTTGGTCATGCCGCCGAACGGGCGCTGATAGATGCGACCATCCTCGGTGCGCGAAAACGGCACACCGTAGTGCTCCATTTCGTAGACGGCTTGCGGGGCGTTGCGGCACAGATATTCGATCGAGTCCTGGTCGCCGAGCCAGTCAGCGCCTTTGACCGTGTCATACATATGCCAGCGCCAATCATCGGCGTGCATGTTGCCAAGGGAGGCTGCGACGCCACCTTGAGCCGCAACCGTGTGCGAGCGGGTCGGGAAAACTTTGGTGATGCAAGCGGTCTTCAGGCCCGCTTCAGCACATCCCAAGGTTGCGCGCAAGCCAGCACCACCGGCGCCAACAACGATCACGTCATAGGTGTGATCTGTCGTGGCGTAGGCCTTGCCGTTGACCTTCGGTGCAGTGCCACCGCTTGTCTTCGACGCCGTTGCGCCGTTGGATTTGCCGTTTGATCCAGCCATCGGTCGTGTGCCCAGGTCCAGGTCTGACCACACGGATGATGCCGGGTGGCGGTCAGTCATACCTCTGTCTATCGCGCTGCAGCACGGAGTTCAATGAGGCGAGATGGCGTCTCGACGCCCTTCGGGGTATACAGTTGCGACATGTAGACTGCGGGCCCGCGTCTGTGACACGCCATGCGACCGGAAATGCCCGGCACGGGTCCTGCCGACCGACGGACATTGGCCATGGCTGCGTCGAATAGGTTTCCTCAAGTTGCTGCACCGAGGCCATGATGGTTCAGATCGTCGTGACACCAATCGTGGCTTTCTTTGTCCTGTTGGTGCTGTTCCGGCTGATTGACTGGTTCCGTCCTGTCGAACACCGCGTCCCGATCCTGCGATCCGGGTTTTGGACCGATATCGCCTACTGGGCGATAACTCCGCTGATGACGCGTGTGCTGACCCGGGTCACCACCCTGGTGGTGATCCTGCCGGTCGCTTGGCTTGCCTATGATCGGATCGATCGGGATTTGATTCTCAACGGTTTCGGTCCTGCTTCGCACCTGCCCCTCCCGTTGCAGGCGATCCTGATCCTGCTCATCGCTGATTTTTTTGGCTATTGGGGCCATCGTATGTTTCATCGACCGGGGTTGTGGCGCCTCCACGCCGTGCATCACTCATCTGATGCACTCGACTGGCTGTCGTCGGTCCGGGTTCACCCGTTAAACGATGCCATCATGAGAGCCGGGACCACGCTTCCCGTCTTCGCCCTGGGCTTCGCGCCAAAAGCTGTCGCAACTCTCCTGCCGTTGATCACGCTGATGGCTATCCTAGTGCACGCCAACGTCGATTGGGATTGGGGACCGCTGCGCTCGGTCGTTGCCAGCCCACGGTTTCACCGGTGGCATCACACCAGTGAAGTGGAGGGTCGGGACAAGAATTTCGCGGGGATCTTTCCGCTCTGGGATATTCTGTTCGACACCTACTACATGCCGAAAGACCGGGTGCCGACGCATTTTGGCTGCGACTCCCCGGTCCCGCAAGGGGTGTTCCGCCAATTCTTGTTTCCATTCCGCAGGCGTTGAACAACAGCGGTCTCAGCAGCAATTGCTCGAAAATGAACCAGATCCAAAACGCCGACACGCCTGCCGTCACCTTCGAGCGACACCAATTCGCAGGCCCCTCAAGCGGCAAAAGCCAACTTCAAGACGGCGAAGACGCAGGTCAGGCCAACGCCGATGGCAAAGAACGTGTTCAACATCAGGCAGACCAGCTTGCGGCCTTCTGACGCAACGTAGTCCTCAATGATGGTCTGCATGCCCAACCGCATATGGTAGATGCCCGATAACACGAGCAACAGCAAACCAATCGCCACGATGGGCTTCTGCAGAGTCTTTTTAACCGTCATGTAGTCGGCGCCGGCAATGCTGACCAGCAGGGCTGTCAAGAACAAAATCAAGAAGATGTTGGCGACCGCTGTCACGCGCTGCATCCAGAAATGATCAGCGCCTTCCTTCGATGAACCCAGACCACGAACGCGCGCCAACGGTGTGCGAATCTGCGTGTGGGTTGGTGACGGTGTCGGGCGGAGAGGAACTTCACTCATGATCAGAACGCCCCGCGGAGTTTCAGGCCAACGGCCCAGACGGCCGCCGTCAAAAGGACGGAGCCAACTAAAGTCAGCCACGACAGCTTGTTGATCGTCGAGAGGTTAAAACCGCGGCCGGTATCCCAGTAGAGATGGCGCATGCCACCCAGCATGTGGTGGATCAGCGCCCAGGT
>JAYSUN010000433.1:0-34622 GCA_043719045.1 Hyphomicrobiaceae bacterium
TGGTCTTTGTCTATCAGAATGCTCTTTTGTTCTCACTTAACCCTCCCTCGATTGTTGCGTGCCCCAGTGATGCACTTTTAAAGTGCATCACTGCAAATATCAATCTTTAGTGGTATTAGCCGATATGCTCACGCGATGTCAATAGAATCTTCAATTTTTACATCTTAAAGGTGTAAAAACTGCAGAACGCGCAGGCCTCATCTTGCAAATATGTGCTGAGGCTTCAGTGACCTGAAGTCACGGGCCATTGGCTTTTCCGCGTTGAATATTCGCCCCCAATTTCGCCAGAGACAGTGCCAGCGGATCGTCGGTAGGCAGCTTGTTGGCAGCAGCAACGCGCGTGATTTCTTGAGGCGTTGGTGGAGTACGCAGCGGTGCCGTTTTGGGCCGCATGACAGGGCCGTCGACGGGCATGAGATCGGTCACCGCCCGATAGCCGAAATAGGCGTTGATGCGAGCGATAATCGGTCCCTTCAAATACGGGATTTCATGCGCACGACCGCCCGCGACCCAGATTTCCAGAGTCGTCTTTTGGCCACGATGCAAGGGCTGGGAAGCCCGTTGTGTTTCGCGTTCGAGGCCAGGGGCTTTGGGCCAACGAATGCGCCGTGGCGAGGTAAACGCTGAGAGCTGTGGCCCGACAATCGCGGGCCAATTCATAATGATTTCAGCCGTGTGCAGGCCATGCGCTTCACGAGCCTTAGTCGTAGCCTTGGGCACGAAAGTTCCAACCGCGCGGAAACTCCACGTCGGATCTTTGCGAAAACCTGTCGCAGGCGGTGTGGGGCTCATGGGTGACAGCTTAGCAGAACTGGATTGGGTAACGCGAGTGGCGCATTCAACGCAACACCGTCGGCTTGACCCACCAGTCAGGATGCTCCGTGCTGATGTTTTCAGCCGCCCGTTTTGCAGTGGCAGCTGAAATGAAAACGCCAAAACAGGTCGGGCCTGCGCCGGACAAGCGAACGAAACGGCGGCCAGGCGCTGCTTCCAACGCGCTCAGTACGTCAACAATGGCGGGCATGACCGATCTGGCGGCTGACTGCAGATCATTGCGGCCGGCCGCGATCTCTTCATCCAACGGCAAACTCACGGCAGCGTGGACTGCCCGCAGAGGCCCTGCGTTCAGGTGGCTGAAAATTGCGGTTGTCTTGTTGGCTGGCACCGGCGCTAGCGGATTGACCAACACAGCGGCCAACGGCAAAAACCCCACCAGGTCTGTCACGCGTTCGCCCACCCCCTGCATTCGCACAGCCATGTTGTGCAAACAGACTGGCACGTCAGCACCAAGCGACAGGGCGACTGCCGCCCAATCGACCGCCGCGTCGGGATGAAGGCGCTGCAGAACACGCAGAACTGCCGCTGCATCAGCCGATCCACCCCCGATCCCAGCTGCGACGGGCAGGTGTTTCACCAAGCTGATCTTGAACTTTTGTGTGGTCCCGATAGCCGAACGCGCAACGTCTAATGCCGATTGCACCAGATTATCATGGCCCGTCAATGCCGCAGCGAACGGACCTTCGACAACGATTTCATCGTTTTTGGCAGCCTCCAGCGTCAACCGATCGCCAACATCTGCGAAAGCCACCAGGCTATCCAACTCATGATATCCGTCCGGCCGTTTGCCGAGCACACGCAATATCAGGTTCACCTTGGCCCGAGCCATCTCGGTCTGCTGCATTGTTGCTCCGTGCCCTCGATCTGTTATCACCGCTCGAACCTGCTGTGAGCGAGATCCGCAATGTCTGACGCCAATCTGTATAGCCTGCTCGACGCGAGCTTTGAACGTGCTGGCGACAAAGTTGCGATGGTGATCCCCGGTGGGTCGTCGATCACCTACCGTCAACTCCGATCAGCCTCGGCGCGCTTTGCCAATACGCTGGTTGCGCTCGGCGTCAAACCCGGCGACCGCGTGATGATGCAGGCGGACAAGTCGATCACAGCGGTCGGCGTCTACTTGGCGACGCTACGCTGTGGCGCGATCTTCAACCCGCTGAATACCGCCTATACTGCGACGGAGTTGGACTACTTCATTGCCGACGCCAAGCCGACCGTTTTGATTGTAGCAGCTTCAGCTCAATCCAAGGTCGCAGCACTCGCCTCGGCAAAATCGGTCGCACACATCGAGACCCTGGAGCCCGATGGCACTGGCTCAATTCTGGATCTCGCGTTCAAGCAAAGCGATACCCATCCGATTGTCCCGCGCGGTCCGAAAGATCTGGCGGCACTTCTTTACACTTCCGGCACCACCGGCCGCTCGAAGGGTGCCATGATCACGCATGAAAATCTCGTGTCCAATGCTCAGACATTGTCGTCGTATTGGGGGGTCTCATCCAACGATGTCCTGCTGCATGCCCTGCCGATTTTCCATGTCCACGGCTTGTTCGTGGCGCTGCACACGGCCCTGCTGAATGGCGTGAGCATGCACTGGCTCGCCAAATTCGAGGTGGGGCCGGTGTTGAAACTATTGCCCGCCTCAACCGTGATGATGGGTGTGCCAACGTTCTATACCCGCTTGTTGAGCGACGCCCGTTTTGGCAAGGACCACTGTCAGAATATGCGGCTGTTCATTGCGGGCTCGGCACCGTTGTTGGCCGAAACCCATGTCGCATTTGAACAGCGCACCGGCCACAAAATTCTTGAACGCTACGGCATGACCGAAGCCGGTATGATCACCTCAAACCCCTACAAGGGCGGCGAACGCCTTGCCGGCACAGTCGGCTATGCTTTGCCGGGTGTGCATGTCCGTGTGGCGACTCCCGAGGGTCAGGTTTTGCCGGTTGGTCACGTCGGTGTGCTCGAGGTCAAAGGCCCCAATATCTTCATCGGCTACTGGCAAAATCCTGAAAAGACCAAGGCAGACTTCCGCACCGACGGCTATTTCATCACCGGTGATCTGTCTCAAATAGCGCCCGACGGCCGCGTCACCATTGTCGGGCGGGCCAAGGATCTGATCATTTCAGGTGGCTTCAATGTTTATCCAAAGGAGATCGAAGAGGAGATCAACGCCCTTCCCGGCGTAGCAGAATCGGCCGTCATCGGCGTGCCGCATCCAGATTTTGGTGAGGCGGTGCTGGCAGTGATTGCCCCGGTCTCGGGTGCCACATCACCAAGTGAAGCTGTTGTCATCGCGACGCTCGCCGACCGGTTGGCAAAGTTCAAATTGCCCAAGCGAGTTTTTGTCATGGCCGACTTGCCTCGCAACGCCATGGGCAAAGTCCAGAAGGCCGAGTTGCGCAAAACCTACGGTGACTTGTTCCAGGGCAAAGTATGAGGCGACGATTGCCGCACCGTCTTGAAAAGTTGCCAGCAACATTCGCGCTGGCCGGCTCTCCCTCTCGACTGCGGTGAGCCGAGAGGGACATTTGCAAGCCACTGAAATAGCCGGTGTGCCGGGCGCGGCCGCTGCGGTTTGGCGCGCTTAAAGCGCACATGCCCGATATCTCAGCAAAAGTTTTGACCGACCGTTTGCGCCACCTCGAGAGGGCTCAACTGGTCAGCCGCGATTACCGGCCAACGATTCCGCCGGCCGTCATTTCGCCCCTAGCGTAGCTTCAGGCGCATGCTAGCTTAGGGCCATGCCAGCACCGACACTTTTCGATGTCATCGTCACGAAACTGAAGGCCGCCGTGCCGGACGTGCAGCGCGATGTCTTGCGGTTTATCGAAGCGATCGAGACCAAAGAGGCTTTGCAAGACGCGCGCTTTGAAGATTCGTTTGAGCCGTTTTTTGGCCTAACACAGGGGGCTTATGTGTTCGATGGCGATCCGGTCGATCTGCAGCGGAAGTTGCGGAGCACGAAAGACCAGTGAGCGGTTTCGTTCTGGATACCAACATCATCATCGGTCTACTCGATGGCCGCGAGTCGGCGCGTCACGTCCTGGAACAGCAGCGCGCTCGTCCATCGAATTGCGGGGTCAGCCAAATCACCCGACTTGAGTTGCTGGGTTTTGCCGGATTGTCGGCCGGTGAGGACGGCAAGATTCGTGCGTTTTTGTCGACCGTGACGATGTTGCGCTTGGATGACTTCGTCGAAGCACGCGTGATCGCCTTGCGACGCACGACGCGGCTGACGTTGCCAGATGCGATCGTGGTTGCAACCGCACTGGTCAACGGGCGGACGCTTTTGACCCTGGATGCGTTGCTGGAGGCTGCATTCACTCTGGCGGCCCGCCGTTAGTCCATATCGCGATGGCGCCCAAAAGCCACAGCTTGGGAGCCAAAGTCGCTGGCTGGGCGCCGCAGCATCGGTTCGGGCTTGGCCAACACCGGCGATGCACCTACTATTACTTCATGAAATTATTGAGACATTTGGTCCAGGCGGGAACCGCCCTGGTCGGATTAGCGGCTTTGCCAGCCCAAGCTGTGGCCCAACCGCCCGAGCCCTTTGTCCGCGAAATCAAACTTGGCATTTTGGCCCACGACGTCCCGGAGATCTGGAGCGGGTTCCGGCGAGAGCGCGGCATCGACATCAACGCCGAAGTCATCTTGTCGCCGTCGTTGGCATTTCTTGGCGGGCATTTCCGACCAGCTGTTGGCGGCTCACTGAACCTTCAAAACGGTGGTTTCGACCGTGGCACATCCAAGGTCTATGCCGATGTCCGCTGGATGTATGAGGCCAGCAATGGGTTGTTTATCGGGCTCGGCATCGGGGCTGCTTGGCACAACGGCTTGCTCGATCCCGTCGACCCCGCGCGCAAGGCGCTTGGCCGCCGCGTGCTGTTCCACTTCCCGTTGGAAATCGGGTACCGCTTGGACGCGCACAACAGCCTTTCGCTGTATTTTGACCACATCTCAAACGCCTACACCAAACCGTCGAACGAGGGGCTCGACACCCTTGGCGTCCGCTACGGCTACAAATTCTGACGCGGCTCGTTTGCTTGTGGGCTTGACACACGCGTCGTGACGGCGTGGCCTCCGCCGCAAACCGGCTTGCGCCCGACAAGAAGTGCAAGTGCCAAGACCCGCGACTTACTCAACCTTGCTCTTGGCTTTCTCGATTCGTTCAACCACCCAGATCGAGATGAAGTAGAGGCCGACCGTGGGGGCCATCATAGCGAGCATCGAGAACGGGTCAGGCGGCGACAAGACGGCTGACGCTGCAGTGATGGCGACAATGGCGTAGCGCTTAAAATCTCTCAGGCCCTGCGACGTGACGATGCCGGCTTGCGCGAGGAGTGCCAGGACGACCGGTAACTGGAAAATGACGCCAAAACCGAGGATCAGCTGCATGATCAGCGACAAATACTCAGCGATGCGCGGCATCAGCTCGAAGGGTTTCTTGACATCGGCGCCTGCGGTGATCGAGCTGCCCAACGCAAACTTGATCAGCAATGGCATGACCACAAAATAGACCACCATCGCGCCGAGAATGAACAGAAGCCACGTCCACAACAGATAGGGACGAAACGCCTGTTTCTCGTTTTTGTAGAGGCCGGGGGCGACGAACTTATACAGCTGATAGGCGGTGATCGGGAACGAGAGGAACAAGGCCCCGAACATCGCCAGCTTGATATTGGTGAACAATTCCTCGAGCAGACCGGTTGCGATCATCACGATGTTGGGCGCGACATTGCGGAGCGGCCAGGTCAGTACGCCGTAGATCTGCGACGCGAACATGAAGCACAGGACGAACATCGCAAAGAAGGCATAACCCGAATAGATCAGCCGCTGACGCAGCTCGATCAGGTGCTCCATCAATGGCGCTTTAGAGGCCTCAATCTCGTCATGCCCCTCAGGCTTGTCGGGCTTGATCGGCTCAAGCGGAGATGTGGGTTTGGTTGCGACCATATCCTGCATGATCTACGCCCCGACTTTGACTGGAACGGCGGGGGCTGGGACGTTGGGTACAGGTGCGGCGGGTACAGGTGCTGCCGGCTCAGCCACCGCCGGCATCGATGACGCTGGCTCCGCAACAGACGGCCCGAGGGCGTCAATCCGGCCGAACTCAGGTGGCGGGTTCTGCGCGAGCGAAGCTTCCAGTTCAGCGTTAGCGGTTGCGACCTCTTTTTCGACACTCATCTCAGCTTCGCGCATGGTTGTTGCCATGTCCTGGCCCATCGCCTCGACGTCCTTCTTGATGGAGTCGAGTTCACTTTCGCGCATGGCGTCATCGAATTGAGTGCGAAATTCAGCGGCCTGACGCCGGATCATGCCGACATACTTGCCAATCGTGCGGAGCAGCAACGGCAATTCCTTCGGTCCGACGACGATCAATGCGACGAGGCCGAGGATCAAGAGTTTCGATGACGCGAGGTCGAACATCGTGCCGCTGACTGTCCTTGTGTTACAAAGTGATGGATCGGCTCACGTTAAGTCTAATGGCAATGGCCAGAAACAACCAAGCGGGCCGAACGCTCTCGAATTGAACGCCGCCCGCTTGTTGTTTTGTGCACGAATTGTGCCTGCGGGCTGTTGCTGCCTGCGTGCAATGGGTCGTGTGGCACTGCGCCGTTACACCTCAGACGCTGGTCGTCTGATTGGTCTTGGTTTCCATCGGCTTTACAGCCTGGGTATCAATTGTCTTGGGCGGCTCGGGTTTTTTCGCCGCGTCGTCATCGGCCATGCCCTTTTTGAAGCTCTTGATGCCATCGGCCACGTCGCCCATGATCGACGAAATTTTACCTTTGCCGCCGAACAGGAGCAGCGCCACGGCCAGAAAGATCAGCCAGTGCCATACGCTCAAGCTACCCATTTGAATCCACTCCACTTTGCAGCCCGTGCCGCTTTTGTTTCCAAACCACTATCGCAGAAAGATGTGGCGGCTTCAAGCAAAGCCATGGCTGGATGCAAAATTCTCATTTTGGACCCGTGTGGCGTCGCGCCTTGGTTGATCGGTGTTCCGGCTCGACTGGTCTCAACCAAGGCGCGATGACCGCCACACTCAGCCAATGATTTTGCTCGTGGCCCTCATGTCGCGCCAAAATTGAAAGAAGTCGCGGCCATTCAGCAATTTTGGCGCGACGGGCCACGAGTGTGGCGTCGCGCCTTGGTTGATCGGTGTTCCGGCTCGACTGGTATCAACCAAGGCGCGATGAACGCCACACTCAGCCAATGATTTGCTCGTGGCCCTATTGTCGCGCCAAAATTGAAAGACGTCGCGGCAATTCAGCAATTTTGGCGCGACGGGCCACGAGTGGTCTGCATCGGCTTATTTCGCTCATGGGCGGTGCCCATGTCCAGCCGTCATTTGTGGACCGGTGCGAGAGTGCCAAGTGGACCTCCGAGGGCAAGTCCATCCGTACAATCGCGGCACTTCTAAATCGTGCCCGATTGTCAAAGTCGCGCGAAATGAGTCGAGATACCGGCGATGACCAAGGCGTGGCTGGCAACAGTCTTGTCGAAGATCGGGTCTCTCGCCTGCGCGACTATCGCTACTGTTTTTTTGCAATTCTGGAGGCCGCCTTGCTCGCGCAGTGGGCGCCGTTGCCCGCATTGCCAGAGGTTGGTGCATGGCGGGCGAAGAACGGTGAAGCGCCAACCCGTCGGCGATCTTTTGTGTGGTATTCCAGACACATACAGGCCGAAATGGCTTCCAAAAAAGCAAACTGAGATTGAAAAAATCCTTCCACGATAGTCACTGTCAATCAGAAAAAAAGACAATCCACAGAAATTAAATAAACGTCCCCATTGCCGAACGTGTTCACCGAAATTCAATTTCGGAGCGTTGATATGCGTCAGTTGTTCTCGTTGATTTCATGTGCGCTCATCACCGCCTCGATGGCCGGGTGTTCCGTGCTCAGTTCAGACCTGTTGGAATTCAAGCCCGATGGTGGCTGCCAAAGCGGTGCTGGAACCTACTATCTGCCGAAGACGCATCTTGGCGTCAAAGTCGAGCGGCTGACGTACGCGAACACCGACATCCAGCACCAGATTACCATCAAGAAGTTGCGCGTGCCGGATCGCTATTTCGGCTATTGTCTCGATTATCTATCGCGCTTGACCTCAGACGATATTGTCCACGTCAAGCGCTATTCCAACACGCAGCTTCTTGGTCTCGTCAGCACCGATGTGGTGGATCAATCGGGTGCGATTCTGCGGACCTTCGTTCGAGCGGTTCTCGGCGGGTTGGCTGGGCGAACGCGTGTGGCTGGCACGGCGCAAAAAGCGACGGTGTTTGAAGCGGACTATGACCCGTTCGACGTGGTGGCTTCGGCGCAAGTCAACGACGCATTGCGCAAGTTCGGCTTCTGCCTGATGTTCGAAGGTGACTTTGCCCGCGACGCGCGCAAGATCCAAAGTTATTGCAGCCATCCGACGGCTGCGCCCAAAGCCGTGCCGGAGCCGCCCTACCAGTTGGCGTATCGCGATCGTTTGTCTGCGGATCGAAAAACGTTGCCGGGTCTGTTCTATCGACCACGTGTGCCGTACAGCTACTATCTGTTCGTGCGCGATGTGCCTGAGGCGCACAATAGCCCATGGGCACTGCGCGAATCCGCCGTAGTGGACCTCGAGAACATTTCTCCGATCCTGGCCGTGCGTGTCGACCGCGCCTTCTTCGCGCAACGTAAAACGACGCTGGTGTTCGACGAGGGCGCCTTGAGGAATGTATGCATCTATAAATCCGCCGAACTGGAGGAGGTCGGCAAGGTCGCGCTCGATATCGCCAAGAGCATCGTCGCGCTCCCAGCCCAGACGTTCCAGGTCAAGATCGATCAGGTCTCCGGCCAGGAGGCTCTGGCGCGCGCCGAGTTGGCGGCATTGAAGGCGCAGCAGAGCTATGACAACGCATTGAACAAAGTCGCCGGCACGCAACCGAACGTTCTCTCGACTGTCAACGATCCTTTCATGGTCAAAACGGCTCCGCCGACAGCCGAGTCGTTGAAGCTCGAACGGCAGACCGCGGTGCAAGCCGGCGATCTGGCGGCCCTGTGGACGGCGGCCTGTCCCACGGTCTCAACCGCCGCTCCGCTGTCTGCGACCAACGCGCCTGGCAATACCATCGGAGGGATCACTCAATGATCGGCTCCACCACAACACCCAAGCGCGTCACCGCCGCAGCCGGCTGCATTGCCGCCGGCATCATCGTCGCTGCCTGCTCAATGGCTGAGTCTCTGCATATCAGTCCGATCGGCAATCACACCTGCGTCAGCCAGGGCGGCACGTATTACCTGTCCAAGTCCCACCTCAAGGTTATCGTTGAGCGCGTGGCCAGCGTGGCCGCCGACGGCAAGACGGCAGGGCCGGAGAGCTACTCGCTGACTGGTGTCACGGCAGAAGCAAAGCCGGACCGCGCTCAGCTGTATTGCTTAGACTACAATAGCTCGCCGACCGCCAATGACACGCTGCTGATTTCGAAGACGCCGGCCAACCTCTTGCAGACGATCACATCAAACGCCGACGATCGATCGGCCCAGATTGCTGAAGATCTCATCAAGGCCGTGTTTGTTTCAATATCGCAGAATCCCGGATTTGACCGGACACTCAGCACGCGCGCTGCACGGCGCCTGCCACCGACCGGCGTCAGTCACTTGAATCTGTCATTCGATCCATTCGAGGATGCTCAAGTCGACGTCACCAACGATGCGTTGCGCCACACCGGCTTCTGTCTCAAGTTGGAGCGACCAGACTCCGGGCCGCGCGACATCAACAGCTATTGTGACCATCCGTTGGGCCATGACGGCCGCGAGGCAAGTCTGCGCGAGACAGCCGAGACGCTCGGACGCTACGATCCGCCTGTGATCAACGGTCCGCTCGGCGCCAATCCGTCACGGGCACGCGGCGCGGATGGACCGATGAGCCGCGCCCCACGAGCCATGACCAAGGCCAATGCGCCGGTGTTGACACAGGGCATTCTCTATCGCCCGCGCGTCGCGCATTCGCTATTGCTGTTCGTCAAGCGCGATCTCAAGGCTCGCGGTGGATGGGAATTGCGCAGCCGCGCCACCGTGCTGCTGGAGAACGTGTCACCGACCATTGCAGTTGGCATTGATCGGGCATTCTTTGCCAAGCGCAAGACGACGATCACTTTCGATGACGGCGTGCTGCGCGATATCGAGATCGAGAAAGGCAGCGAGTTGCTGGGCTTTGCCAATATCCCGCTTGTCATCGCTCAAAGCATAACGGCGTTGCCAGCGAATATCATTCAAGTCCGTCTCCAGGAGACCAATAACCGCGCCCGGTTGATCGATGCGCAGGAAAAGTTGCTGAAGTCCAAACGCGATCTGGCCGAATTGCAGGGCAAGATCACGCCGGCGACCGGCCCACTGACACGCAGTGGCAATCCGTTCAACTCCACACGATCCGCCGGCGATGTGGTCGAGGAGCGTATCGGGCAGGGCGGCAATGAAGGTGGTGACCAAGCTGGGTTTAGCGGTTGCGTCACGCAATGCACCAAACCCGGCGACAGAAGTGCTCAGGTCTGTCGCAACTTCTGCAGTTGCAAAGCCAGTTGCACTGCGCAAGCGAGCAATAACGATGCGTGCAATCTATACTGCACCCAGAGCGCCAATTGAGAGTAGGCGGGGAAGGCGCGACCATGATGAGCTCCACGCCGCGCAACTCGGTACATAAGCGCTACGCGATGTTACTCGCGGCTGTGGCCCATGTCGTGGCGCCGACGGCAATGGCGCAAAGTGACTTGCAGGGTGCTGCGCGCTTTCTGCCGAGCGGTGATGTCCAGCGCGCGATCGAGCGGCAACGCAGCTTTCTGACCAGTGTCGACCGCCTGAATACCCCGCGTGGCGATCGATCAAGCACGACGATCCTCCGATCGGCACTATCGGAGGTTGCACCACTGACGGGGCCGGGCGGGCGAGATCTCGGATCGCCACGCGACGTGAGCAAAGTGGCTATTGCCCCGCAGATCCATGACGATAACCCGAGGGTTGCCAAAACCCTGCGCAGGTATCTGGAAGAGGCGCGCCTTGGAGTGCGCGTGCTCGGCGGTGCCCAGGCGCCGCACGGTGTGTTTCGCGAAACGGTGGCAATCCATCCACGCGGTGATCAGTCAAGCGTCTGCAGCGGCGTACTGATTGATCGCAATGCTGTGTTGACGGCTGCGCACTGTGTTTGTGACTTGAAGCTGAACAAGCCGGATACCGAAGCTTTCGTGCGGATCGGCGATGACGTCGCAGAAGCTGCAACGAGGGCTCTTCGCGTGCTGCCGGAGCGCACGCGCATGCGCGACGAGCGCTTTTGCCAGAAGGCTGGTGCCGCGGGTTTTGTGCCAGGCGTCGATATTGCCGTGGTGTTCTTTCGCGAAGATCGGGCGGCTGTTCGGGTGGACTTGGGCGGCCCCTACATTATTCCGCGCGAGCGCTGGACCGATGAAAACGGCGCGCTGCGCGTGTCAACAGCGCGTATCGCGGGCTCAGATGTTTACCTCAGTGCGAGCACAGTGGGGCTTATGGTGGTCGGCTTTGGTACCAACGATACCTCGACCGTGGCCGATCTCGGCCTCAAGATGTTTGCCGAAATCCCGATTGCATCGCAAATTTGCGGCTCTGCAGCAGCAGAGCAGCAAGCCGGGTGCGCACCGGGGCGCGAAGCGATTTTGATCGATTGGAAATACCACCAGCGTGACACCTGCAACGGCGACAGCGGCGGCCCGGCGTTTGTCGTCGACGGATCGCAGTATTATCTGGCAGCAATTACATCGCGATCCGTGACGAAAAGCGGCGGATGCGGGGCTGGCGGGATCTATAGCCTCGCGACGCCCGCGGTAGTTGATTGGTTGCGTTCGGTTGTCCGCGTTGATCCCATTGTCGTCCGACGCAGGGGGCAATAGAGTAGCCCTAGATTTGTTTTATTTCCTATAGGTGCTGTGATGCGGTTATTGCAAACCTGTACATTGTCATTGTTCGTTACGCTGCTCGCGGCCGGCAGTGCGGTGGCCGCCTGTCTATCACTTGAAGATCAGGCGTTCGGCTGCATGGCACCGGGATGCGCGCAAGCCAGTTATCTCAAGAACGGCAAGAAAGCGACACATGTCGCACTGATCTTTGGCAACAATGTCTACCAGGGTGACAGTCCCTTTGTCCCGGCACTGAAACAAGCCGAAGTCGATGCGCGCGAAATGACGGCGCGTCTGGAGGGTCAAGGCTTCCTCGTGCGCTGCGTCTTGAACGCCAGCGCGTTCCAGGCCCGGCGCGAAGTGCAGGATCTGGCCGAGCATTTGAGCGAACTTCAGCTCGATCATGTTGCCGTGCCGCGCGAGGCCGCCGTGCCCGCGGTGATCTACTTCGCCGGTCATGGCATGCGCTACAAGGATGCCAACTACCTGTTGTTTTCCGGCGTGTTTCCACAGCTCCGGTACCGGCAAGAGCTGCTGCCCTTCGCCAACTCCGTGGATGATTTGTTGCATCCGTTGAAAAACTACTCCAAAGCTCACCCCTTTATTATTGTAGACGCCTGCCGTTCAATCATTCCGCTCCCGGATGACCCGAGCATGCCGATGGTGCGGGGCAACGTGCATAGCGCCAGCCGTACGGATTCCCTGGCTGGGTTCAATAGCGGTTACTACGTTGTCTATTCGACCAGTGAAAACAACGTCGCCTCAGATGAGGGGCCGCGCTTCATGAACTACTTTGCCGACGAGTTCGACAGCTGGGGTCGAGATTTCTCGTCTATTGTCACGACGACGCAAACGCTGTTGGAACGGAACTCGCCGACAAAGCAAACGATCAATGCCTTCTTCAAAACACCACTCGCCGACGCTCAATGGCGATTCACGGACGATCGCGATTGCGACGGTATTCAGCACATGCTTGCGCATTTCCCTCTGGTCGCCTGCAATGGCAAGTCATCGCGCGAATGTCTGGAGAGATTCGAGCCCAAGCCATGGCAATGCCAAGTCTGGCGGTCTCAGCAATCCTCCATCACGGCGGCTGCGAGTTGCAGGGCGCGATTGGTTTCTGCGTTCGGCGCGAAGTTTTCAGCGAAGTGCGAGCCAAGCAACGTAGCTGGTGCCGATTTTCGCATCCAAGACGGCAATCGACAGGTCCGCCTTAGCGGCTTGACGAACCACGAGGTGACGAAAGTTGCGCTCGCCAGCGATCGCCTCGGCGATTTCGTTCGGCAATCTGAAGTCAAGGCCATGTCGAGGCGCAGTAATCCCGACAAAGCGCTGAACCGGGCAACAGAGTGGAACGATCTGTTGGTGCGGGTGCCTGCTGGCACCCCAGTGACGGTCCCGTCTCCGACAGCAAGCGGTACCGCGCGAATGGAGCGTGCGCCGGTTGTGATCGAACCCTCACTGTCGTGTGACACTCATGTCTGTGATCGCAAGGTGCTGTCTTACGAAGTTTTTGAACCAGCCATCGCCGGCATTCCTAGTCTGCCATCCTTGCGGGTCATCGAGGCTGCAGCCGCCCAGCCGCGCACGGCTGACGATATTGTCGTGTTGCGCTTTGAGGGGCGGGCTGTGACCGCGCGCGGGGAAGATCTTGCGGGACTGACGCAGATGGTCGGTCAATACGTGGCGATGTCTGGAACGCGGATTCGAGTGACGGGAGGATTCCCCGGGCCGGCTGGCACGACGGTTGAGGCGCAGAAAGACTACGAGCGCGGCATCACGCGGGCCATTTCGCGGAGCTTGAAGATTGGCGACCAGATTGCGCTGATGGGATTGCCGAACAGCTTTGACGCCGCCAGCCGGTTGAGCGCGGGTGAATTCACTCTGGTTGAGCAACCGGCAACCGGTGTCGAACCTGTCTTTGTCGAATTCTATCGTCCTGCCGTCAAACCGTGACATGCCGATCATTACCACACGATATGCGGATGTCGTGACGTGCAAAGCCGCTCTTATCGAGACGAGGCACATATGTCTAACCTCCATCACCTGCTTCGGCGCATTGGACGCGGCACCGCTGCGACGGTTGCGATGTTTGCCGTCATCAGTACCTGCGGTGCGACTTTTGCCTCGATGCCAGGTCAAGGGCCAAGCGAGCTCCTCGAAAGTGAGTATCTCTCGGCTTACGTTCAGGCCTACGGCAAGGATGCCAAGAAGGTGGCGCTGGTCATCGGCAATGGCCGGTACGCGCATCTGAGCCCGCTGCAGAATTCGCCGAGGGACGCGCAACTCGTCACCAAGCAACTCAAGCTGCTGAATTTTGACGTTACGATGGTGGTTGACGCTGACGTCGCGCAAATGCGGCGCGCGCTGGTAGATTTTGCGCCCAAGTCTTCGGCGGCCGACGTGGCACTGTTTTTCTATGCCGGCCACGCGATCGAGGCGAACGGTCAGAATTTGATGTTCGGTATTGATGCAAGACTTGAGGGTGGCAATGCTGACAACGCTGAGTCTCTGACGCAGATGGCCCTGTCGGCGCAGAGCTTGCTCAGCGTGCTCGAACAAAGCGCCCCGATCCGGATCGTGATTCTGGACGCCTGCCGGGACAACCCGCTGGAAGCCAACAAGACGCCTTCACCGCCGTCCGGCAGCGGTTCACGACAAACCATGCCCGCGACCGCCAACGACCGCGGCGTCGTGCCGGTCAAGAAGGGCCTCGCCGCCATGCGCGGTCGGTCCGGTACGTACATCGCCTATGCGGCCGAGCCGGGCAAAGTCGCCCTCGACGGTCAGGGTGAAAACAGTCCGTTCTCGACGGCAATCGCCAAGCACTTGCCGAAAGTCGGATTGACCGTCGAGCAGATTTTCAATGAGGTCCGCCGCGATGTTTACCTGTCGACCTCGGGCATGCAATTGCCGTGGTCGGAGTCAGCCCTGCTCGGCAGTCTGTTCCTCCAGGCGCCGCCTGTTGCAATCACCAACGTCTTACCGGCCGCATTGGTTCCGGCCGAGCAGCGCGCGCACGTCAAAGATGGCGAGCTTGCGAAACTGGTCGGCGATCAGACATTCCAGATCTCAGGCCAGTTGCGCGCCGAGGCACGGCTGAATGGCGACATCATTGCGTTCGCGAACGGTGCTGAAAGCGAAGACGTGCTGAGGCGTGGAGTGAATTACATCACCATGGGCGATAAGACCGTACCAGCATGGTACGAGCGCAAGCAGCTTGTGTTGTTCCCTCGAGCCTACCAGAAAAGCTATGCTATCGTCGCGGCCGTTGGTCGTTACAAAGAACCGGCAAAGAGCCGCTTTGAAGATCTGCCATTCATGGTCGACCAAGCAAAGAAGTTGGCCGATGTTTTGGTCGATCTCGGCTTTCCTGCCGAGAACATCGTTCGTCTTTATGATGGCGACGTGACTTCTGGC
Organism: Hyphomicrobiaceae bacterium; assembly: GCA_043719045.1. Classification (GTDB taxonomy): domain Bacteria; phylum Pseudomonadota; class Alphaproteobacteria; order Rhizobiales; family Hyphomicrobiaceae; genus JABFRJ01. Next base: position 15,155 of record JAYSUN010000433.1, read on the forward strand.
CGCCTTGAACAGGAACTGCGGCGCTTTTGGCCCGGTGGTGATCGAAGCGATGCTGATCGACTGCTGTTCTATTTCGGCGGCCATGGTGGCGATGTTGATATTCCGAACTACATGACGTTTGCCAAAGACCAGAAATCGAAGCGCGGGCTGCTGATCACACACGACCACGATCCGGCGCGACCGCTGGCAACCAGCTTTCTCCTCGATGACATCATTCAACGGCATTTCGCTTTTCTGGCGCCGCGGCACGTATTGTTTCTGATCGATTCCTGCTCATCCGGTTTGGCCATGCCAAGGACTGCGGACGGCAGTGATACGGACCGCGAAACAATCCGCCGGTATCAGTTGCTGGCGCTGCTCGACAGTGAATTGAAAAGCCACGCGCGCAATATGCTGGTTGCAAGCTCCGGCGATGCCAAGGCACTATATCAGAATGGGGGGCTGTTCACCAAGAAGCTGCTCGAAGGCATCGAGACTCGCGCGGCTGACATCAATGGCGATGGGCTGATTCAGTTTGCCGAACTCGAGATCTTCGTCTCGAACCTCGTCAAGGTGGAATCCAAGGCACTCGGACTTGAGCAGAGCCCGTCGCCGTTTCGAGTGGGTTCGAATTTCGTGTTCGTCTTGCCACCGACCAAGCCTGCCCACTGATGCATGTGCGTAGTCGATTGAGAACAGCCTGCAAGCCATCCGCACACACGGGATCGTCCGGTCGCCGCTGCCGTCAGGCGCCGGACGTGTCTTGCTTGCGCGTGCCGACATGCGCAACCGCCAGCCGGCCGGCACGCGGACAGCGGCGGGACGTGTCAGAACTGTTTCGGTTCGGGATGACTTCGATGTGGCGCGGCATAGGTGAAAGGTTCCGTCAGCCGCCATCGTAGGTCTGGCTTGGCGCGGTCGTCGTTCTTATGTCCCAACGAGAAGGCTTCATGTACTGCGCGGCAAAGAGGCGAACATCGTGACCACAGGTGAAACGTCGTCTTGCCGATATCGATGCCGATGACTGTGACCTCGACCTTCGATTTCTGTTGGGATGACATCGTGTGCTCCTTCAGGCTTGATATCTCTCCCTGACCAGAGCGGATTAATCCAAAGGGAAGATCGGCCGAGGGACGTTCTTGTAGGGGAGCTTTTTGAGGTCGGGCGTGCACAGCGCACCACTGTCGCAAACGATGATTTCGTCGGCGATTGACGCGAATGCTGCGCGGAAATGCTGCATCGATTTCAGTGCCACGACGGATTTCTTTGCCGGATCGATGCCGAATGCCTTGAACTGCTGCTGATCGTAGATCTGGGATCGATTCGTGACCACCAGGATTTCAATCCCGCCAACCGCAAGCACCGCCGTCGGCCCCCAGCTGCGCGCGAGGCCGCCGATCATGGGGCCATCGCCCACGTAGTCGCCGTGACTCAACAATTTGAGTATGCCCGTCACATTCAGCGGGCCGCCGCCAATCCTGGGATCGGTCTTACCACCGAGGGCAAGCGTTACGGTTTCACCGGGTTTATGACGATCAAGGTGTGCGACTGCATCGGCGTCGACGATTGGACCAAAGCACGCGTTCTCGACGTCGGCCGCCAGCAGTGCGCGGAGCAGCGCCGTGCCGTCACCATAGGCGCCGCCGCCCGGATTGTCGGCGTAGTCCGCGATGACGATCGGCCCAGCGCGGGGATTGTACCGTTTGGCCTGTGCGGCAGCCTCTTCCACAGACAGGAATGTGTTGATCGTCTCGAAGCGCTTTGCCCAGATGTCGTCTGCGATTGCGTCGGCAAATGCCTGATGGGCAGCAAAGTCGCCCTGGCCGGTCACGAGGACTGTCGGGCCGACCTGAGCAATATCGGCGTTGCCGAAACCGCCGTTGATACTGACGGCGAAAACATCGGGCTGCCGCTCATAGGCACGCGCCTTGACCATCCGCTCGATCATGGGGCCAGCGTCGGTACGCCCGCCGTTGACTTCCTCGAGCATGGGCCTGCTAACGCGAATTGTGCGCGGCTTGATTTCGCCCAGCAGTGTTCGCTGCAGGATCTCGGCCGCCTGCCGCGCGCTGTCGCGCATGTCGACGTGCGGGTAGGTCTTGTAACTGACGATGATATCGGCCAGGGCGCACATCTCGACGGTGACGTTTGCATGTGGGTCAAGCGTGATACCGATCGGCACACTTGGGCCAACGACCGCGCGTAACCGTGCAAGCAACTCGCCTTCGCCGTCCTGGCAGAAGTCCGTGACCATTGCGCCGTGCAAGCCAAGCAGGATGCCATCCAGACTGCCGCCGGCCTCACGTGCTCTGGCGATGATCATGCCCGCGATACGGTCGAAGGCATCGCGCGTCACCGGGCCACCGGGTTGCGCCGCTGCACTCACGGCATGGACCGTCTGCCAGCCATGTCGGCGAGCTACATCAAGAAAGCCGGCGATATCCGTGTTGGCATCGCCGCGCTGCGCGATGGCGTCGTCACCCGCGAAGCAACCGCGACCCAGGAACGCTGCAAAATTCGTCGGTTGGATGCTGAAGGTGTTCGTCTCGTGCGCGAACTCGGCAGTCAAAACCTTGAATGGCATCGCGTCCTCCGGCCTTCAGCTGATGGGATGGTGACAGGCGATCTGATGCCCGCGGCCAGCATCCGACAAGACCGGCCGCTCAGTCTTGCAGCGTGCCGTCGCACCGCCACACCGCGCCGCGAACGCGCATCCCGGTATGGCCACGAACGGGCTCGGGATTTCACCGGACATGCGGGTCACGATCTTGCGTTGGCGCGGATCAGGCTCAAAAGTGCTGTCCATCAGCGTGCGCGAATAGTGATGCCGTGGTTCCGCTGTCGCATGCGGCAGAATCTCGACAATTCGGCCGAGATACATAACGACGATACGGTCGCAGAAATAGCGCACCAGACTGAGGTCATGCGAGATGAAGAGATAGGTGAGACCGAACTCGCTCTTGAGCGCTTCGAGCAGGCCGATGATCTGCGCCTGGATCGACACGTCGAGGGACGCGGTTGGCTCATCAAGCACCAGAAAAGCCGGTCTCAAGGCAAGTGCACGCGCAATGCCCACGCGCTGCCGCTGACCGCCGGAGAGTTGATGCGGATAGCTGTCGGCCATGCGCGGGCTCAATCCCACCTTGGCGATCAACTCATCGACGATGGTACCGGCCGTCGCGGCATCGAGCGGCACGCCCTGCACTTGGAACGGCTCCAACAGTGCGCGACGGATCGTGTAGCGCGGGTCCACCGCCGAATACGGATCTTGGAAAACCATCTGCATGCGTCGCCGCAACCCTCGTAAGGCCGCGGGCCGCAATTTCCCAAGATCAATGCCATCGAACGTGACGGTTCCGGCGCTCGCATCGAGCAAGCGCAGGACCAATCGCGCGAGCGTGGATTTACCGCAGCCGGATTCACCGACGACGCCCGTAACTTTGGCACGCGGCACGTCAAGGGAGACATCGTTGACGGCGCGCATCGTGCGCGGCTGCGCGAACAGTCCGCTGCGGCTACTGAAATCGCGCGTCAGTCCGCGAACGGTGACGAGGTTGTCGGACGCGGACTGGTTCATGCCGCAACCTCCGCGAAATGGCACGCGGCGATGCCTGAAGCCCGTTGCGCGAGAGGCGGCACGTCGCTCTGGCAGACCGGCTGAGCCTTGGCGCATCGCGGATGAAAGCGGCAGCCCTGTGGATAGTCCATCACGCTCGGCACGGTGCCGGGAATGCCGTTGAGGCTGCCTGGCACTTGCCCGTGACGTGGAATGCAGCGGATCAGTTCGCGGGTGTAGGGATGCTTCGGCGCAGCAAAGATTGCATCGACCGTGTTGCTCTCCGCGACGCGGCCCGCATAAAGCACCACCACACGGTCACAGGCCTGCGCGACGACCCCCATGTCGTGCGTGATCAGCATTAGCGCCAGGCCGCGTTCACGGACGAGTTCCACCATGATTTGGATGATCTGCGCCTGGATGGTGACATCGAGCGCGGTCGTCGGCTCGTCGGCAATGATGAGGTCCGGGTCGGCTGCCAGCGCCATGGCGATGACGATGCGCTGCTTCATGCCACCCGACAGCTGGTGAGCGTAGTTGGCATGTATCGCCGCCGCCTCTGGAATGCGCAATTGCTGCATCAACGCGACGCTGCGTGCTTTCGCCGCCGGTTCGGTAAGGCCGAGGTGCAGCCTTGAAACCTGATCTATCTGCTCGCCAACACGAACAATCGGATCAAGCGACGTCATGGGGTTCTGGCTGATCAACGCGATGCGCTTGCCGCGCAGCCGGCGATAATCGGTCTCGCGCAGGCCAACCAGCTCGGTGCCGTCGAAATTGATCGAGCCACTCGTCACCTTGGCGCCAATCAGAGGCAGCAACCCCATGATGCTCAGGGCGGTCAGCGACTTGCCGGAGCCAGATTCGCCGACGACGCCGAGAATTTCCTTGCGGTCGAGATCGAACGAAATGTTGTCCAGCGGATCGAGTTTACCGACTGAGACGCAGACGTTGTGAACAGAAAGCAGTGCCATGCTACGCATCCCGCAGACGGTTGCGGATGTCGAGCGCATCGATCACGGCATCACCAAAAAGGTTGATCGCGATGACAGTCATGGCAATGACGAGGCCTGGGAACACGATGATCCAAGGCGCGATGAAAATCTGCGCCGTGCCGCTGCTCATCATGCCGCCCCAGCTTGGGGTCGGTGGCTGCGCGCCAAGGCCAAAGAACCCAAGTGTCGCTTCGAGGATGATCGCGTTGCCAGTTGCCAGCATGCCCGCGACGATCACAGTCGGCAGCGCGTTGGGGAGCAGATGACGAAAAATGATGTGGAAGTGACCGGCGCCGAGATTGGTCGTCGCTTCGATGTAGGTCTCGGTCTTCAGAGCCATGACTTGCGCCCGCGTCAACCGCGTGAACTGCGCGAGATAGGCGATGCTGATTGCGATCATCGTGCTGTTGAGGCCGGGGCCAATGATAGCGATCAGGATGAGCGCGATCAAAATCTCGGGAAACGACCACGTGAGATCGACCACAGCCGTGACGATGCGATCGAACGGACCGCCAAAGTAACCAGCCGCCGCGCCGAGGCTCATGCCGATCGCAACCGAGATCGCGATTGCCGTGATCGCAACCGAAAGCGATGTGCGGGCCCCATAGATGATGCGGGAGAAGAGATCCCGGCCAAACTCGTCGGTGCCCATCCAGTGTGACCACGATGGGTCCTTGTTGGCTGAGGGCAGGTTCTGAATGTCGAACGGATAGGGGGCAATCAATGGCGCGAAGATCGCGGCAGCAACGATCAACCCAAGGACCAGCGCGGACAGGCCGCCGCGTGGTGTCAGGACGATCTTGCCCAAGGTGGAATTGCCAAAGGTGCCAGTTGCGAAGGTCGCGTTCGCTGTCATGGTTACGCTGCTCCCTGACGCACACGTGGATCCATCGCGGCCTGCACAATGTCGCCGAGCAGCGTGCCGAGCATGACAGCGATGGCGAGCATCAACAGGCAGCCCTGCACCACCGGATAGTCCCGCTGATTGAGCGATGTGATCAGCAGCGAGCCCAGTCCCGGCCGGGCAAAGACGTATTCGATCGTCACCGCGCCGCCCAAAATCCAACCTATCCGCAGGCTCAGGATCGTCACGACGGGCAGCATGGCGTGCCGGAGGTTATGGCACAGCTCGATGCGCCAGCGCGATACGCCCTTGGCATGCAACATCAGCACGAAGTCCTTGCGCGCGATGTCGAGCATTGCGACACGCGTCACGCGGGCGACAAGTGCGATGCCACCGAGGCCGATCGTCAGGACCGGCAGCACCAGTGCACTCCAGGTCCTGGCACCAGAAACCGGAAACCAGCCCAATTGAACCGCGAACAACAGGATCAGGAGCAGGCCGAGCCAGAAGCTCGGCACGGTCGAGCCGAGCAGGATCAGCGTCATCACGCCGCGATCGATCCAGGTGTCCTTGAAGATCGCCGCCAAAGCGCCGGTCGCGATCCCGACCACGGTTGAAAACAGTAACGCGAGTGTCCCGAGAATGAGGCTGTGCGGCAAGTTTTGGGCGATCAGCTCCGCAACCGGCCGGCGCAAAATGATGGCGTCACCAAGATCCCCGCGCACAAGTTTACCGAGCCAGATGCCGTATTGAAGGATCACGGGCTTATCGAGCCCATAACGGGCGGTGAGTTCCGCCCGCTGTTCTTGCGTCGATCCGACCTGCACGAGGCTGTCGATCGGATCGCCCGGCACAAGATGGATGATCGCGAAGATAATCATCGAAACGGCCAGAAACACCGGAATGAGCAACACCAACCGTTTGAAGATGAAGTTGAGCATCCGGGGTCTCGTTGATCCGATCAGTGGGTCTCGGCAGCGCTCACTTCTTCACGTCGATGTCGACAATCGTCTGGCCCTGTAGACGCGTGCCGCGGATCACGTTGGGAACGGTGACACGTGCCTCACTGTAGGCAAAACTCTGCACCGGCTGATAGATCGGAGCGAACACGAACTGCGAGAGCACATACTCATGATAGGTTTTGAAGTTGGCGACCCGTTCGTCCCAGGTGCGCGAGCCTTTCATGGCCTTCAGGTTCAATTCCTCAGCCTTCGCATCATTCCACATGGAGTGGTTCGGATGGCCGAGGCGCTTGCCGCTGAAGAACCAGTCGAGGATGTCTGAGTTGCCCCAGGAATAGCTCCGCACCGCCAACTGATGTTCGGTCTTCTTCCGGTACTGCGCCGTGATTGTGGCTGCGTCGAAGATGGTGATGTCGGCGCCGATGCCGACGGCCTTCAGCTGCGCTTGCACGACTTCAGTAACCCGTTTGAACTCAGTGCCGTTCTGGGTCCATAGCTTGACCTGGAGAGGCACGCCGCCCTTGGCGCGAACACCGCCCGCGCCGAGCACCCAACCGGCGTCATCGAGAAGTTTCTTTGATCGCGCGGGATCAAAGCTGATGTTGAACTTTGGATCGATCTTGGATTCCAGCAGCGAGCTGATCAGAAAATTATTGGCAACCGCACCAATGCCGCCAAACAGGTTCTGCAGGATTTCCGGCTGATTGATCGCAAATGCCGTCGCCTCGCGTACCTTGATATCATCGAACGGCGCGACTGACGTGTTCATCGGCATGTAGAACACTTCGGTGCCAGCAAGCGTGATCACCTTCATGCCCTTCTCGGCTTGCAGTCGCGGCAGGAAATCGGTGGGCACCGAAAGCAGCATGTCGACGCCGCCGGTCTTGAGTTCGAGAAAGGCGGTCGAATCCTCGGCGATCTCGCGCAGCGTCAGTTTCTGGATTTTGGCTGGACCCTGGTTCGCTGACAGCTTCGATGCCGAGTTGTAGGCGTCATTCCGGACCAGCACAGTTTGCTGACCGACGACAAAGCTCTCCAGTTTGAAAGGGCCCGTGCCGACCGCGCCAGTGACTCCGTACTTGTCGCCGAGCGCGTCGAAGGCCTTGGGTGACGGAATGCCCATGAACGTCGATGCCATGTTGAACAACATGTTCGGATCGGGGTTCTTCATCACGAACTTCACTGTCAGGTCGTCGACAATCTCGACCTTCTCGATGGCATCCGTCATGAAAGCATTCTCGGTCCCTTTGAACTTCGGTACCCACCACTCAATGGTCTTGGCGTTGAAGGGCTCACCGTCGTGAAACTTCACGTTCGGGCGCAGCTTGAACGTCCACGACATGCCGTCGGGTGAAGACTCCCACGAAGTCGCAAGCTGGCCATGGAAGCTCTGGTCCGCGTCTTGGATGACCATGCGGTCATAGATGAAGGTATTGCCAGCGTTGAGGCGTGTGGCCTTGATCGGGTTATAGCTCGGCGCCCCAACTTCGCGTGCCGACAGCACGAACGTTGCCTCCTGGGCGACCGCCGCGGTCGGAACACCAGCAGTCAGAATGGCGGCCGACAGGATCGCCGATCTGGTTAGACGTGTCGCCTTTGGTAGATGACGCATATTTGCAACCCTTTTTCTATTTCCTGGTCAGGCACTGGACTTAAGACCCGTTTCCCGCAGCCGGGCCGGCAGCGTCGCCGACGTAACCCGTGAAACGGCTGTAAAGTCGTGCAACCTCGTCCATACGTGCCTCGACCGCAGGGCCGAGTTCCATGAAGACGCCGTTGACGAGAAGATTAGCGAGGCTCGCCATTTGCGCGGTCGAGTCCCAGAACAGATTGAATTCGGTCGGCACGACAAACGTTTCGCTGGCGAGATCGCGGCCCCAGTCGCAGAAGGCGTCGGTGATCAAAGTCGTCGGAACGCCGTTTCGCTGAGCGTCTTGCGCCAGCAGTTTGGCCATGCGCGAGTAGCGTCGTGCCTCGAAAATGACGAGGCAGTTATCCTTGCCACCTGACAGCAACAATTCGGCGAAGTTGCCGCTGGCGAGATCGAGCAGATGGACTTGGTCACGCAGATACTGCAGCTGGTTAACGAAAATCTGCGCCATGCCGCGCTCAGTCTGGAACCCGGTCACATACACGGCCTGCTTGCGCGCCAAGCGTTTGACGACACGTTTCCATGCCGGCGTCTGCGCCAATTCGTAGATGGCGACGAGAGCGGCGATCTCGAGCTGCAGGCCTTGCGCGAGTTGATCCTCGCCGGCTTGATTGCGCCGTTGAAAATCTCGCAGTCGATCACTGATCAGCCAAGGCCTGTCGCCGATGTCCTCGCGGAGATGATCCTTGAGGTCCTTGAAGCTCTGATAACCGATGCCGCGGCAAAATCGACCAACTGTCGGCTCGCTGACTTCGACTTTTGCAGCCACGCTCGCTGCCGTCTCGAATGGAATGCTGTTGAGTTTGGCGAGCATGTAACTCGCGATTGCCTTGTCGGCTCTGGACGCAGACGCCAGACACCCCGACAGTCTCTGGCGAACGGAATCGCGCATTCGAAAGGGGCTCCTGAAGCGTTCCCAGATTAAGTTAGAAAACTTGCATACTGTCAAGGGTTGATAATTTTATTGCACTGGGCACGGATCCGCGCTCCTGTGCCCAACGGCTGTTGAAGGTGGAAAGACCTCCGGACCAGCCGCCCGAGACAAGGCTGGCGTGGAGATGCACTTCGACTATCTCGTGATCGGTGCCGGCATTTCCGGTGCCGCCGCGGCTTACGAACTGGCGCCCGCAGGGTCGGTTGCGATGATCGAGGCAGAGGCTGTGCCTGGCTATCACAGCACGGGCCGGTCAGCCGCGCTCTACACCCGCAATTTCGGCAATCGAACTGTGCAGCGGATCAATCATGCGAGCCACGCCTTCTTGAGCAATCCTCCAACCGGGTTCTCCGATGGGTCACTGTTGACGCCGCGCGGGTCACTGACGATTGCCGCACCGGGCGAAGAAGCGCGTCTGCTGCCGATCCTCGCACTGTCATCCCTCGGGCACGAGGTCGAATTGGTCTCGGCCGCGCGAGCACTTGAGCTTGCACCGATCATGCGACCTCGTCGGGTCGCTGCCGCCGCCTACGAACGCGGTGTCATGGATATGGATGTCGCGTCCTTGCATCAGGGCTATCTGCGCGCGTTCAAACTCCGGGGCGGACACATTATCTGCGGGCGCCGGATCGAGCGGTTGGAGCGACGCGACGGGACATGGCATGCGGTGGCAGGCGACGTTTCTCTATCGGCACGCGTCATCATCAACGCAGCCGGCGCTTGGGCCGGACAGATTGGCGAATTGGCCGGCGCCACCGCCATCGGGCTTGTCGCCAAGCGACGAACCGCAATCCTTATCGATGCGCCCGGCGGTGTCGACCTCGGGACCATGCCAGCGGTCGACTATGTGACCAGCGACGCTTACTATAAACCGGATGCCGGCCGCATCATGGCATCGCCTGGCGATCAGACCCCGATCGCGCCGCAGGACGTGCAACCCGAGGACTACGATGTCGCCGTGCTGGCGGACTGGCTGGAGACGGAGACACACATCAAGGTGACACGCATCGAGGCCAGCTGGGCTGGCTTGCGCTCGTTTGTTTCCGACGACGTCCCGGTTGTCGGCTTCGACGGTTTAGCCGAGGGATTCTTTTGGCTGGCCGGGCAAGGTGGCTACGGAATAATGATGGCGCCAGCGCTGGGCCGCGCCGCCCACGGCCTGATCAGCGAGGGATCATTGCCCGCGGACCTGCTCGCGTCAGGTATCAACGCTCACGATCTATCACCGAACCGATTGCGGTGACCGACAGCGTTCGTCTCAACCAAGTGCGCTTTCCACATGATGTGGCTCATGACTGACCACAGTCAGTGTCAGCGTGACACCCAATCGCGACCGTCGCAATGTAGAGCCGGTGTCCGCGGCCAGTGTTGAACAGGCGAAGATTGCGTCTATGGTACGGCTCACAATTCGATCAGGAGCGACGTCCATGTCCGCACAGTCTGAAAAAGCCAAAGCCTTCGCGGCCATGCACGTGGCCAAAGGTGGTTTCATCCTGCCCAACCCATGGGATCGTGGCTCCTCGCGCATCATGGCGCACCACGGGTTCCAAGCGCTTGCAACCTCAAGCGCGGCGTTTGCCAACACGCTGGGTCGAGCCGACTATCAAGTGACTCGCGATGAGGCGATGGCGCATTGCCGCGATATCGTGGCCGCAACCGACCTACCGGTCACCGCTGACTTGGAACGCTGCTTTGCCGATAAGCCCGAAGGTGTTGCTGAAACGATCCTGTTGGCGTCAGAGACGGGCATCGTCGGGTGCTCGGTCGAGGACGCAACCGGCAATCCGGACGAGCCCTTGTATCCATTCGAGATGGCGGTTGAACGGGTTCGCCTTGCGGTGAAGGCGGCCGAGCGTGTCGGCTTTCCGTTTTTGATCACCGCACGGACGGAAGCTCTGCTGGTTGGCATCAAGGATATGGATGAAATCATTCGGCGACTGAAGGCTTTTGATAAGGCGGGCGCGCACGTGCTTTATGCCACGGGCGTGACCTCCCTCGATCAAGCGAAGCAGATTGTGGACGCCGTGCATAAGCCGGTCAACGTCATGGCGATGAAAATGCTGTCGGCGCCGGAGCTGATTGCTGCCGGGGTCAAACGCGTGAGTTTGGGCCCATGGTTCGCCCGTGCGGCCGTACAGGGGCTATTAGACGCGATTGGCGAAGTTAAGGCCAAGGGCACGTTTACGTTTGCCAGCAAAACCCCAACCGGCGCCGACATCGCAAGGATGTTGAAATAGCCACAGTTGCTGAAACCGTCCCAGCAACCACGGAGCATCCCGGATTTGAAATGTTCGGTCCGCGACATCGGGCCCCAGCAAGCCAGCGATTGCGACGTTGCAGATTTTGATACTGCGACGCGGCGTTGAAACACAATTGCGTGCCTATTTTTCATGACGTCGCCTGATTTTTAGGCGAAGTCACGCCTTGCGCTCCAACAAGAGGCGTGATGTTTTGTGTACTGGTCTCGGATGCCAAGAGAACAGACCGAGCCTGATCTCGCCACCCCAAGGAAACGCTCAAAATGTTGACACCGACTCGCCAGCTGCTTGGACTTTCAACCGCTGTTGCAGCCTTGCTATCGACGGCGCCAATTGCGCTGGCTCAGGAAAAAGTGCTGCGCATTGCCATGACGGCCGCGGACATCCCGAAAACCAGTGGCCAGCCCGACCAGGGGTTCGAGGGCAATCGCTTCACCGGTATTCCGCTGTTCGACGCCTTGACGCACTTCGACTTGTCGTCCGCCGATAAGCCGAGCACGCTGATCCCTGGCTTGGCCACGGAGTGGAAGGTCAACGACGCCGACAAAACCAAGTGGACATTCAAACTGCGCCCCGGCGTGAAATTCCATGATGGATCGGCACTCACCGCCGCCGCCATTGTCTGGAACGTGCAGAAGGTCCTCGACAAAGACGCACCGCACTTTGCGCCCGACCAGATCGGAGTGACCGTCTCCCGGATGCCGACGCTGGCTTCGGCGAAGGCCATTGACGATCTGACCGTCGAACTCACCACCAAAGAGCCGGACAGCTTCCTGCCGCTCAATCTGACCAACCTGTTCATCGCTTCGCCCGCGCATTGGCAAGCCAAATATGATGGCCTCGCCGCAGTCGCCGACAAGGCCGAACGCGCCAAGCAAGCTTGGGGCCTGTTCGCCGCCGACGCATCGGGCTCGGGCCCGTTCAAAATGTCAAAATTCCAACCGCGTGAACGCGTCGAATACGTCGCCAACAAAGCCTATTGGGATCCGAAGCGTACGACGAAGCTCGATCGCGTCGTCCTCGTGCCGATGCCGGAAGCCAACGCGCGCACTGCGGCTCTGCTGTCCGGCCAGGTCGACTGGATCGAGAACCCAGCACCAGATGCCGTCAAGAGCATCAAGGACAAGGGCTTCGTCATCACCACAAATGCCCAACCACACGTGTGGCCGTGGCAGTTCTCAATGGTCGAAGGGTCGCCGTGGGCCGACAAACGTGTGCGTCATGCAGCCAACCTGTGCATCAACCGCGAGGAGCTCAAAGGCGCCCTCAACGGCCTCATGGAAGTTCCGAAAGGCACCGTGCCGCCAGGTCATCCCTGGTGGGGCAATCCGAAGTTCGAGATCAAGTATGATCTCGCTGCCGCGAAGAAGTTGATGGAGGAAGCTGGCTTCAGTGCTTCAAAGCGCCTGAAGGTCAAGACGCTGACCTCCGCATCAGGCTCCGGCCAGATGCAGCCGATCGCCATGAACGAGTATCTGCAGCAGGCGCTGAAGGAGTGCTACTTCGACGTCGAACTCGATGTTGTCGAATGGAACGCGCTGTTCACCAACTGGCGCGCGGGCGCAAAAGATCCGACCTCGCGCGGGGCGCATGCCACCAACGTGACCTATGCGGCCATGGACCCATTCTTCGCGATGGTCCGCTTCTCGTCGTCGAAGACGCTGCCGCCGGTGTCGAACAACTGGGGCTACTATACGAGCCCGGAACTCGACGCGCTGATCACGACCGCACGCACGTCGTTTGCCGACGCGGAACGTGACGCAGGCCTCGCCAAGCTGCATGCCAAGATCGTCGAGGATGCACCGTTCCTGTGGGTCGCCCACGACGTTGGTCCACGTGCCATGAGCTCCAAGATCAAAGGCTTCGTTCAGCCGAAGAGCTGGTTCGTCGATCTAGCACCGGTGAGCATGGAGTAAGCTGAAGCCTCCTGGCCGCCCGCGCGTATGTCTCAAAGTGCGCGAGCGGCCTTTTTTTTGGACGCGTCGCACGTGCGCCGAACCTGTTTGTGCGGCGGTGATGATCGCCACTTTGGGCGCACGCATGGTCGCAGAAATCAATGCTCATCTACATCGCCAAACGCATCGTCTACACGCTGCCCATCATGTTGGGCGTGGCGTTTGTGTGCTTTCTGCTGGTGCACATGGCACCGGGTGATCCCTTGGTGTCGGTGTTGCCACCGGACGCCTCGGAGAGCCTGAAGCTGCAGTTGATGGCTCTCTACGGCTTTGACCGACCGTACTACGAGCAGTTCTTCAAATGGCTGGGTCGCGCCTTGACCGGCGATCTTGGCTCATCAATCCGCACCAATCGACCAGTGGTGCTCGAAGTCGCCAAAGCCGTCAACAATACCTTGATGCTGGCCGCGCTCGCGACCACCATTGGTTTTGTGCTGGGAGGTTTTTTTGGCTTTGTCGCTGGATACTTCCGCGACACATGGCTCGACAAACTGGCGTCCTTTGTTTCAGTTATCGGCGTATCCGTCCCACATTATTGGTTGGGGATGGTGCTGGTCATCATCTTTGCCGCCACTCTCGGCTGGTTACCCCCGACCGGCGCAGGACCGGGCGGATCGGAAGCCTGGAAATGGAACTGGGAACACGTGCGCCACATGATCCTGCCCGCCATCACGATGTCATTCATTCCAATGGGGATCATCGCCCGGACTGTGCGGGCGCTGGTCGCTGAAATCCTCAGCCAGGAATTTATTGCCGGCCTGCGCGCGAAGGGGCTGACGGATTTCGGGGTCTTCCGTCACGTGGTCAAGAATGCGGCCCCGACGGCGCTTGCGGTCATGGGCATCCAACTCGGCTATCTGCTCGGCGGCTCGATCCTGATTGAAACTGTCTTCTCATGGCCGGGCACGGGCCTGTTGCTCAACGATGCGATCTTCCAGCGTGACCTCCCCGTCCTGCAGGGAACGATTCTGGTGTTGTCGATCTTCTTCGTGCTCCTCAACCTCGCCGTCGACGTCATGCAGACGGCGCTCGATCCGCGCATTCAAAGAGCGTAGAGAGACGGGTCGTCTGTGCCGACAAGGACGAGAAACCATCGAGACGTTCCTGCCATGACCAATACAATTCAAAATCAACTCGATCGACTGGAGCAGATGTCGTTGCCCTACGGTGCGCGGTCGGCCGGCCGTGTCGAAGACCTGAAAGCCGCGTTTCAATCCGACTATGGCGCAGAGCCCTCCACCGCGACGTTCGCGGCCTTGCTGAATGTCTGCGAAGCAGTTCCGACGCGGGAGTATACCTCGCTCACGTTGACGCCGGATGGCGGCTGGTATGTTGAGTGGCAGCTGGAAGACAAGAGCCGGCTCGCTATTGAGTTCTGTGACGACGGGGTCGCGCATTTTATTCTTCATCAACGCAATCCTCGGCACCCCAGTAAAACTGTTGTCATGTCCGGTTCAACAACGTCCGATGCACTGGTCCAGACCACCATAAATCCTCTGGCTCCTTGGATGAGGCGAGCGGCATGAAGGGCGATGCTATTCCGGATCAAGATCACGTGACGCGTTTGTGTGGAGGCTCGCATCTGCGCGAAGATGGCACGATTGCGCCAACGGCGCTTTGCCTGCGCCAAGGTGAGATCTACCTTTCAGTCAATTGGCTTGAGTGCCTTGAGCTTCCAAGCCGCGATTTACAGGTTGCCGAGGTGGGCCGTGTCCTCGCCGGCAAACGATCATTCGGGTCGATGGCGAAGCTTGCTGTTTTGAATGTCGGCGATATCCACACAGCGCATGTGGTTGTCGGCAATGCCTTCACCGCTCTTGAGGTTCGCCACGAGCCAGAAATTGAGCCGCCCGATGTGTCGCACAGTGGCATTCACGGCATCAGAACGATCGATCTCTTGTTGCATGACCACTTAGCAAAGATCGTCCTAGACGCATTACCTGCAAAGCCTGCACTGTCATGAGCTTGATGATCACCACCCTCGAACCCGTGCAACGGTCGCCGAGTTATTCGGCGACCGTCTGGCGGCGCTTCAAACGCGACCCGCTGGCGATTGCGGCGGGTATCGTCGTTCTTTTGCTGATCCTGATGGCGATCTTTGCGCCGTACATCGCCCTTCAGGATCCGTACAAAGGGATGGCGTTGCGGCGCCTTCGGCCACCTGGCTCAGATGGATATCCACTCGGCACAGATGAACTCGGGCGCGACATGCTCACACGGCTGATCTACGGCGCGCGGTTGTCACTGTTTATGGGTATCACGCCGGTGATCCTGGCACTGATTGGTGGCGCCACCATCGGCATCACCGCCGGCTATGCAGGTGGTTGGGTCAACACGATTCTGATGCGGATTGTCGATGTGTTCTTTGCCTTTCCCTCGGTGCTTCTTGCGATTGCACTCTCGGGCGCGCTCGGTGCTGGCATCACCAATGGTTTGATCTCGCTGACGGTGGTATTTATTCCGCCCATTGCACGCGTTGCTGAAAGTGTCACAACCAGCGTCCGCACGCGCGATTACGTTGAGGCGGCACGCGCGAGTGGCGCTGGCGCCTTTCGCATTGTCCGCACGCAAGTGCTCGGCAATGTCATGGGACCCATCTTTGTCTACGCGATGAGCCTCATCGCCGTGTCGATGATCCTCGCGTCGGGATTGTCATTCCTTGGTCTCGGCGTGAAACCGCCAGAGCCCGAGTGGGGCCTCATGCTCAATACCTTGCGCACCGCCATCTATACGCAACCCCTGCTCTGCGCGCTGCCGGGATTGATGATCTTCCTGACGTCGATCGCTTTTAATCTACTGACCGATGGATTGCGTTCGGCCATGGACATCAAATCGTGACCGGCTCCGCAACATCAAGTTCGTCAGCTCCATTGCTCGAGGTCGTCGACCTCGCGAAACTATTTCCGCTCAAGTCCGGAATTTTGGGCCGCAGCGAATCTCTAGTCCGGGCCGTCGACGGTGTGTCGTTTGCAGTCACGGAAGGTGAAACGCTGGGCATCGTCGGTGAATCCGGTTGCGGTAAATCAACGACGGCCCGGCTCCTCATGCAGCTGATCGCGCCGACCAGTGGCGCTATCCGTTTTCGCGGGCTGACCGTCGGCACCACCGAAATGCCACTGAAGGAATTTCGCCGCCAGGTGCAGATGGTGTTTCAGGACAGCTACGCGTCGCTCAATCCGAGGCTCACCGTCGAAGCCTCGATCAGCTTTGCACCAACCGTGCATGGTGTCAGCCGAGACGAAGCCACGCGTCGCGCCCGCGCCTTGTTGGATCGCGTCGGCCTTGACCCCGTGCGTTTCGCCGGCCGCTATCCGCACGAGCTGTCCGGCGGTCAGCGCCAACGCGTCAACATCGCCCGCGCACTGGCAGTGCAGCCACGTGTGCTGATTCTCGATGAAGCCGTTTCCGCGCTCGACAAGTCGGTCGAGGCGCAAGTGCTCAATCTTCTGCTCGACTTGAAAGAGGAAATGGGTCTGACGTATCTGTTCATCAGCCACGACCTTGAAGTCGTCCGCTTTATGTCACAACGCGTGCTCGTCATGTATCTCGGCAAAGTTGCCGAAGTCGGCCCGACCGAAGCCCTCTACACCGGCAGCCGTCACCCGTACACGACAGCGTTGCTTGGCTCGCTGTTATCGATGGACCCCGACAACCGCCGCACTGCAGCACCCCTCGCCGGAGATCCTCCGAACCCAATTGATCCACCAAGCGGCTGCCGGTTCCATACCCGCTGCAGTTTTGCCGAGGCCATCTGCAGCGCACGGCAGCCAGCACTTGCACACATCGATGGCGGCCATATCGCTGCGTGCCATATGGCGGATTTAGCCTCGGGTCATACCAAGGCGCAGACGGCTCGAGAGGTGGCCGCATGACCGCGCCGGTTGACGATATTGTCCTGCAGATCGACCAATTGAGCGTCACTTTTTTGGGCGGGCCCAAACCGGTCCGCGCGGTCGATGCCGTTGATCTGTACGTGCGCCGTGGCGAGGTTGTCGCGTTGCTGGGCGAGTCCGGCTCTGGCAAAAGTGTCACGCTGCGCTCCATCCTGCGGTTGCACAACGAAGCCAAAACCACGATCACCGGCCGCATCAGCGTCGACGGCACCGACATCATGACCTTGCACGGCGACACGCTCTCCGACTTCCGCGGCAAGACCGTCTCAATGATATTTCAAGAACCGATGCTGGCACTAGATCCCGTCTATACCGTCGGTCAACAGATCATCGAAGCGATCCGCCGTCACGAAAGCATCACGGCCGCAGATGCTCGTGCCCGTGCGTTGCAGCTGTTCGAACGTGTCCGCATTCCGAGCCCCGACCGGCGCCTCGAAGCCTATCCACATGAAATGTCCGGCGGCATGCGTCAGCGCGCGATGATCGCGCTGTCGTTGGCGTGCAATCCAAAAGTCTTGTTGGCAGATGAGCCGACGACGGCACTGGATGCGACCGTTCAAGTCCAGATTCTCTTGCTGCTGCGCGAATTGCAACGTGAGCTGGGCCTGTCGATGATCTTCGTTACCCACGACATCGGCGTGGCCGTTGAGGTCGCCGATCGCGTCGCGGTCATGTATGCTGGCCGCATTGTTGAGCTTGGCCCGGTCCGCGATGTGCTGCGGACACCGCGTCATCCCTATACGATCGGCCTGCTATCGACGCGCGCTCACGGCGGTAAACTGCAAGGCAATCGCTTGCCAACCATCCCAGGCAGCCCACCTGACCTGGCCAACCTGCCACCCGGTTGCGCCTTCGCGCCACGTTGCAACCAGGCCACCGATGCATGCCGGCACCAACAACCTGATGCGGTCAGGTTAAGCCACGCCCATAGCGTCCGCTGCGTGATGGCGGCGCCTTGAGGGGTGGGCGATCGTTGCGCGGCTTCAAGCGGACTGTCGCCGATCATGTAGACATCGCCTACCGCGTCACGCTCGAACACGGCCTTCAGCTTGAGCGACAAAGGGAAGCGACGGATCGTGCTATGATTTGGTCTCGCCATTTTTTGGGTTGAGCTTGCGGCCGCGACGCGGCATGGATGCACCACTGAAGGAGCCGCCGATGCCCGTCCCCCAATCCGTTTTCGATCCACCCTTCAATATCGTCCGTGCCAGCCACGCCGTGCTAGCTGTAACGGATCTGGCGCGCAGTCGTGCCTTTTATGAAGGTGCCCTCGGCCTGCATGTTGAGGACGCGACGCACGACACGCTTTTCCTGCGTGGATTGGAAGAGCGCCAACACCACTCATTGGTTCTAACCAAAGCCCCGAAAGCCGCAGCCAGAGCCATCGCCTGCAAAGTCGCGAGTGAAATGGATCTGGACAAGGCCATGGCTTTTGCCAAGCGCTCGGGCCTGCAACACGCCTTGATCGAGCAACCATTTCAGGGGCGCACGTTGCGCGTCACGGACCCGTTCGGCATGCCCATCGATTTTTACTACAAAATGGAACAGCGCGAACGGTTGTTGCAAAGCTACGGTCATTACAAAGGCGTGCACCCACAGCGCCTCGATCACTTCAATATGTTTGCGCCCGACGTCCAGGGTGCGATCGATTTTTATACGTCACTCGGGTTCCGGCTCACCGAGTACGCGGAAGAGGACGGCCTGAATGGCCGCATCGCCGCGGGATGGATGCAACGGAAGGGCAATGTCCACGACGTCGCCTTTACGAACGGCAACGGTCCGCGCTTGCATCATGTCGCCTATTGGGTACCGACTGCGATGCATATCATCCACCTCTGCGATGTCATGGCGACCACCGGTTATCTGACCAACCTGGAACGCGGCCCCGGCCGGCACGGCATTTCGAACGCCTTTTTCCTGTATGTCCGCTGCCCCGACGGCCACCGCGTCGAAATCTATACCAGCGATTATCAGACCATGGATCCCGACCACGAGCCGATCCGCTGGAGCTTACGTGATCCGCGCCGTCAGACCTTTTGGGGCATGCCGGCGCCGAAATCCTGGTTCGAGGAAGGCACGCCTTTCGAAGATACACCCGTGCGCGATGCACTGTTCAAAGCGCAAGTGATCGTCGCGGACTGAAGGATATCGTTGTGAGCGCCATCGCCGGACATGAAGCCGATAGCTTCCGGATCCTCTCCGGACGGGCCGATGCCGGCTTGATCATTTTGTGCGACCACGCCAACAACGCATTCCCACCGGGTTACGGCACCCTTGGCCTACCCGCCGAGCAACTGAAACGCCACATTGCTTATGACATCGGTGCCGCATCGATCACCGAACAGTTGAGCCGGAATTTAGGCGTCCCAGCCGTGTTGACGCGGTTCTCGCGGCTGTTGATCGATCCCAATCGTGGCGCCGATGATCCGACAATGATCATG
>JAYSUN010000434.1:0-10848 GCA_043719045.1 Hyphomicrobiaceae bacterium
GATTGCCGGTTGGTTGCATGCCTGAAAACACGCGTGGTTTGAAACTCATCCGTCAGGTCCTTTTGGGTTGCAACGCGTGGCGGGTTCTAAGCCACGGCAGCGCATGTGTTGATTCGAAACAGTGATTAATGGTTTAGCAAGAGATGTTTGTCATCGTCTTCGGATCAGTCGGATCATCCGGCTCGGACTGCATTTGGCATCGAGGGGCTGTCGCATGGAGAAGGGCATTCTCACGTCGTGGATCGCGCAATTGGCGGCCGTGTTTGCCCGTCCGTTTCGCAGCAGCAGCCTGGATGCTTACGTGCTCGCAACCGTTAAGTCTGAGCCGTTGGCGGTCGTGTTGATGCCTGCAACGGGGCGCCGCGTTGTGTTTCCCCGTCCGTTGGCATTGCAACTGGCGTCCCAGGCCCGCTTAAACGTGGTGGTCGGGCGCAAGCCACGAACGACTCCCAGTGCGGCTGCCAAACGGGCAAAGCCTAAGCCGGTTCGCGTGTGTGCTTCCAAGCAGAAGCGCCGCGCCACTCCGCGCAGTGTTTTCCTTCAGGCCCGCCATCGCGTCGTTTCCCTCGTGAGACCAGTGTCGGCGGCCATCATTGCATTGCCCGTGAAAGCCAAATCTGCGCGTCCGGTCGTGCGGCTTGGCAGCTGTCGGGTTACTAGATTTGCAGCCTGAGTGACGGTAACTTTTTTCATGGCTGTCTAAGCGGCCACGCGTGTGGATTTGGCATTGCGCCGCTTCGGCGACAGCCCCGCCAATTCCAAAAAATTTGCGAGTAGAGTGTGGCCATGCTCAGAGGCGATGCTTTCAGGGTGAAATTGGACCCCATGAACGGGATGCGTTTTGTGCTGCAGGCCCATGATCAGGCCGTCGTCCGTCTCCGCCGTCACCTGCAGGCAGTCAGGCAAGCTCAAGCGCTCGACAATGAGTGAATGATAGCGTGTCACTTCAAACGCTTTTGGCAGGCCCTTGAACAGCCCTTTGCCAGTGGCTCTGATGATCGAGAGTTTGCCGTGCATCGGTTTCGGCGCCCGCATGACCGTGCCGCCATAGTGATCGCCAATCGCCTGATGACCAAGACAGACGCCAAGCAAAGGAATTGTCGGGCCGGCCGTCCGGATCAGATCGAGACAAATCCCAGCTTCCTTGGGCGTACAAGGCCCGGGCGACAGAACGATGGCGCGAGGTTTCAAGGCGAGCACACCGTCGACACTAATTTTATCGTTCCGGTGGACCGCGATATCGGCACCAAGTTCGCCGAGGTAATGCACCAGATTGTATGTGAAACTGTCGTAGTTATCGATTAAGATGATCATACTACCGCCTGTGGAGAGAGCGTCGGCGTCGCAGGCTCTGAAAGGTCACTCTCACATTGGCGCGCGAGACGTTATCAGGCGAACGGCAAGTCTCTTTTCGCAGTGATGTGGCGATCGGTCAATCACGTTGATATTCAGGCGCATGAAGCCACTATGCATACGTAGTTGTGTAGTTCGGTATGCGCAGACTGCATTGCCAACGCCTTGACCAAGCCTTAGTTCTCAGGCAAATAAAACGACTATTCGTTTTGTTTTGCTCGATTGCGGTCGAAGTTTGCAATCGGCAACAGGAGGCGGCGACGTGCCGAAGCTGAAGCCAGAAACGCAGGCCGCTCGCCGGGATCACATTCTCGATGCTGCACAATCATGTTTTGCGCGCTCAGGCTTTCACCGGACAACGATGCAGGATATCTGCAGGGCGGCCGATGTTTCGCCGGGGGCGCTGTACGTCTACTTTATTAGCAAAGAAAGTCTGATCCAGGGCGTCTGCGACCGCGATCGACAACAATTTGCCGAGAAAATTCAACTGCTTGGAAGTGCAACAGACCTGTTGGCCGCGTTGAATGCGATCGCTGAGCACTACTTTATCGAGGAACCCGCGCACAAACGATTGTTCGCCGTTGAAATGGGCGTTGAGTCGACGCGCAACCCAGCCATTGCGGCTACCCACAACGCCATCGACAAATTCGTTCAGGACAGTTTCGCGGCCCTGTTCCAGCGCTTGAAGGACGAAGGACGCATCGCTCCGGTGCTGGAAATTGCAGCCGTCACTCAGGTCTTTCATATTCTCGGAGACGGCTTGTTTTGGCGGCGGGCCATCGATCCCAACTTCGATGCCAAGGCGGTCTTGCCCGGTATGATGCATACGCTAGCGGGTTTGTTGAACCCGATCGTTTCGCCAACGCCTTCGACGGCTGATCCAAAACGACCACAACACGCATACACAGCTGCGAAAGCTGAACCGCAACTGCCCGCCGCGGCAGACATCAATCGTAGACCGACAAAGAAGTCTGAGGTTTCCCGATGAGCCGCCTGACCAAACTCCTGGCCTTTGGCGCCGCAGCTGGTGTGATGTCACTCGTCGGTGGGCTTGCCGTGTCAGGCAAGCTGCCGTTCATCAAGAAGCCGGGGATCGATACCGCGAGAGCCGCTCCAGTCGCGCCGTCTGACGCGCAATTTGCAGCCTCCGTCTCGGTTGAAGCTGTGGTGACCCAGAGTTTTTCTGAAGTGCTGCATGTCACCGGCACATTGGTTCCGCGTAACGAGATTCTGGTCGGTCCGGAGGTTGAAGGTTTGCGGATCATCGAGGTGTTGGCCGACGAGGGGGACAAAGTCAAAAAAGGCCAGATCCTCGCCCGTCTGGTCAGTGATACGTTGGATGCCCAAGTCGCACAAAATGAAGCTGGCCTCGCTAAGGCGTCTGCAGCTATCGCCCAGGCCCAGAGTAATGTTATCTCAGCCGAGGCCAAATTGGTCGAAGCCAAAAATGCTTACGAGCGCGGTAAGCCGTTGCGCCAATCCGGCTACCTCTCGGAAGCACTTTTAGATCAGCGCGAGTCGGCTTTTAAAACAGCTCAGGCTCAAGTGGCCGTTAGCAAAGACGCACTGAGGCTGTCCGAAGCCGACAAGGCTCAAGTCGAGGCGCAGCGCCGCGAAATCAACTTCAAGCGGAGTCGCACGGACGTCCCGTCGCCCGCCGATGGTGTCATCAGCCGGCGTATCGCCCGCGTCGGCGGATTCGCGTCCGGGTCGGGGGACGCGATGTTCCGGATCATTGCCAAAGGCGAAATCGAAATGGAAGCCGAAGTGCCTGAGACCCGCGTCACCCGTATTCGCGAGGGGCAGCGCGTCGACATGGATATCGACGGATTGGCAGGATTGACTGGCAAAGTCCGGCTCGTTTCCCCAGAGATTGACAAAGCAACGCGCCTAGGACGGATCCGCATTTTGTTGGGCGAAAACCCTGGTTTGCGCATTGGTTCCTTCGCGCGCGGAGCCATCATCGTCGAAACATCGAGCGGTTTGGCCATCCCTGCTTCGGCTATCCAATATGTTGCAAATGGTGCAACGGTCCAGGTCGTCAAAGATGGCAAAGTCGAAGTTCGAACCGTCAAACTTGGACTGACGTCTGGCGGGCGGACCGAAGTGCGAGACGGGCTTCTGGAACGCGAGTTTGTCGTCGCAAAGGCCGGGACTTTCCTGCGCCAGGGCGATGCCGTCCGGCCAATCATGCAAGGCGCCGCGGCCCCAGCAACTACCGCAAGAGATGCAGCCTCAAAAAGCGGAGTGAAGCCATGAATCTGAACATTTCAGCCTGGGCGATCCGTCGACCGGTTCCGTCACTGGTCTTGTTTCTGGTGCTGATCGTGCTTGGATTGATCAGCTTCAAACAACTGCCAATTACCCGCTTCCCCAACATTGATGTGCCGATCATTCAGATCCGGATCTACCAATCGGGTGCAGCTCCGACCGAACTTGAGTCCCAAGTCACTAAGAAAATTGAAGATGCCATTGCCGGGGTCAACGGCATCAAGCACATCACTTCCACCGTGACCGAAGGCTCGTCGCTCAATACGGTCGAGTTCCGTTTGGAGATGAATGCCGACCGCGCATTGAATGATATCAAGGATGCCGTCGCGCGGGTGCGATCGGACCTACCTCGCACCATCGAAGAGCCCATTATTTCGCGCCTCGACATCGAAGGCTTGCCGATTGTGACCTACGGCGCACGTGCACCAGGCATGACGCCAGAACAGCTGTCGTGGTTTGTTGACGACGTGGTCATCCGGTCACTGCAGGGCGTCAAAGGCGTCGGTTCGGTGCAGCGGGTCGGCGGCGTCGAACGCGAAATTCGTGTCGTCCTCGATCCGGGCCGGTTGCTGTCTTATGGCATCACCGCAGGCGATGTGAACCGCCAGTTGCGCGCGACCAACGTTGATCTTGCTGGTGGACGCGGCGAAATTGGCGGCCGAGAACAAGCGATCCGTACTCTGGCGGGTAAGACCTCGGTTGAGGAATTGGCCGGCACCACGATCGCGCTGCCACGTGGCCGAAAAGTCCGGTTGGATGAATTGGGCACGTTGGTCGACAGTTATGCCGAGCCGCGCACATTCGCGACGCTCGATAAAAACCCAATGGTCGCGTTTTCTGTCGTGCGCGGCAAAGGCGCCAGCGACACTGTGGTCTCGGCCGATGTCGAGAAAGCTGTCGCTGATCTCAACAAGTCAAATCCCAACGTCGAGATGAAGATCATCGATACAACGACGACGGCAGTGCGTGGCGCGTACGACTCGACCATGCAGACGTTGATCGAGGGCGCAGTCCTCGCCATCATTGTTGTGTTTGTCTTCCTGCGTGACTGGCGCGCGACCGTTATTACGGCAATTGCGCTGCCGTTGTCAGTCTATCCAGCCTACTGGATTATGGACTCGATGGGCTTTTCGCTCAATTTAGTGAGCTTGCTTGCGATCACCATTGCGACCGGGATTTTGGTCGATGACGCGATTGTCGAAATTGAGAATATTGTCCGCCACATGCGGATGGGCAAATCCGCCTATCGTGCTGCGATTGAAGGCGCGGATGAAATTGGTCTCGCCGTGATCGCCATCACTGCGACCATTGTTGCGGTGTTCACACCCGTTAGCTTCATGGGCGGTATTGCTGGTCAGTATTTCAAGCAGTTCGGTCTGACGGTAGCGATTGCGGTGTGCTTCTCACTTCTGGTGGCACGCCTCATTACACCTATGCTGGCTGCATACTTCATGCGTGACGCGGGTCATGAAGAAAAGGAGACCCGGTGGTTGCGCGCCTACGGCCGTCTGGTTGGCTGGTCAGCGCGTCACCGTTTCGCCACCGTCGGCCTCGGCCTTCTGATCTTTGCGGCCTCAATCGGAAGCTTTTTCCTGCTGCCCTCGGCGTTCATCCCTCCGGATGACTCCGGACGCATGCTGTTGGCCGTCGAGCTGCCGCCGGGTAGCCGCATCGAGGAGACTCGGCGCGTCACCAATGAACTCACCGATCGGATCAAGAAACGGCCTGAAGTCAAAAGTGTGTTCGTCACTGGAGGGCAGATTCTAGGTTCGGGCGCTGAGGTGCGCAAAGCCACCCTGACCATCAATTTGGTCACAAAGAAGGACCGCAAGCTGAACCAGGGGCAGATCACGGAAGAGATGGGCCGGGAATTGGCCGACTTTCCTGACATCCGGTATTGGTTCCTGAAAGATAATGGACAACGCGGTTTTGCCCTTGTCGTCATCGGCCGCGACGGTGCGGCGGTCGACCGGGTCGCAGCGGAACTCACCAGCCAGGCCAAACGCGTCACCGACAAAGACGGTAAGCCGATGCTTGCCAACATTGTATCGACTGCGGAACTTGAACGACCCGAACTGCGCGTCATTCCAAAGACCGATATCGCAGCCGAACTCGGCATCTCCACGGATCAGATCTCAGAGGTTGTGCGGATCGCAACGATTGGTGACGTTGGTGCCAATTTGGCTAAGCTGAACATCGACGATCGGCAAATCCCTATTCGCGTGCAGATCGATGCTGCCTCGCGCGGTAACCTGCAGCTGTTGGAAGGACTCAAGATTGCGACGGCAGGCGGGCAGATTGTGCCGCTCTCGACCGTGGCCACATTTCAGTTGTCACAGGGTGCGACTGCCATTGATCGGTACGACCGTTTGCGCCGCGTCCTGATCGGCGGCGATCTCATTGGCGCAACGCCTCTGGGCAATGCCTTGGCAGCTGTCATGGCACAGCCGGCCGCCAAGAAACTGCCATCTGGTGTTGAGATCCGCCAGTTCGGTGACGCAGAAGTCATGGCTGAGGTGTTCACCAGCTTTGGCAAAGCAATGGGCGCCGGAATCATGATGGTCTATGCCGTCCTAGTCCTGTTGTTCCGCTCGTTCCTGCAACCAATTACAATTCTGTTCTCATTGCCACTGTCGATCGGTGGCGCCATCTTTGCACTTTATCTAACGGGCATGCCGATATCGTTGCCTGTGGTCATCGGGATTCTCATGCTGATGGGCATCGTGACGAAGAATGCGATTATGCTCGTCGACTTTGCCGTCGAGCGCATTGCAGACGGAATGACACGTCATGAGGCCATCATTGATGCCGGCAAGAAGCGGGCGCGGCCTATCGTCATGACCACCATCGCAATGGTCGGAGGCATGTTACCGTCCGCGATCAATGCTGGTGCTGGGGGAGAATTCCGCGTGCCCATGGCGGTGGCCGTGATCGGTGGATTGCTGTCCTCGACATTCTTGTCACTTGTGTTCGTGCCTGCCGTGTTCTTGGTCATGGACGACATCGCCAAAGGCATTTGGTGGGTCTTCGGTCGTTTTGTCGGTAAGACCGACGAGCCGGACGGGGCTGAGGCAGGGACCGACGCAGCAAAAGCTGCTGCTGAAGCCACGCGGCCGATAGATCGACCAGCTCAATCCCGACCTATGGCGGCGGAGTAGACGACTGTTTTGATGCGGGTGAGAATGTCGATGCCCAGCAAACGCGGCTGCAGAGATGCCTAGCAGGCCTCAGTTTGATCCCTCTGGTGATTGGACTATTGAAGATCGTTGTAGGTGCGCAACGCGTTGCAGATGGACTGCCGGTTTCGACAAGCCTCGACAATCAATTTCGTTGCATGTCGGCTTGGTTTCTTGGCCTCTCTGCGTTTGCTGTTTGGCTCATTCCGCGCATCCCACATGAGACGCAATTGTTCCGGCTCATCTGTCGCGTGATATTCTTCGGCGGATTGGCACGACTTGTATCAGTATGGCTATATGGCTGGCCGTAAGCGCCGATGATTGCGGGCTTGGTTGTAAAACTGCTGTTTCCACTCCTGGCGCTAGGGCAAACGCATGTCGCAAGATCGGTCGCCTCATCTACGGTCTTCCGCCGGCCAAGCATAGACAATCCTGACAGCGTCACATTTATCGCTCATGTGCTATTGGATATGCGAATCCCGCAAGTTCACGCTGCACGTTTAAAGATGACCGATGACTGACCACGACAACGATGACTTCGGCACTTACCGGCCCTCGCGCGAAGCGCGTGAACCGGCGGGAAAATCTGCGCGTGCGTCGCAGCAATGGCGCCCATCGCCACCAGTCGAGGGTCGGCAAGAGCCGCAATGGAACGTGGAACCAAGGCAACAGCCGGCGGGGCCGGAGCAGCCATCGCCGCAGTCTGGCGAGCCGATCAGACCGGCAGCAATACCGAAACCGGTGCCTTTGACCGGCAAACAGCCAGGTGAGAGTGCTGCGCCGCCGCTCTATCAGTCGCCCGCCAGGATCGAACCTCAGCCGCACTCAGGGCCTGACGATGAGGCACATTTGCCGAGGATCGCACGCAGCGGGCCAACGCGGCCCGTAACGGCACGCGGCTCGCTTGCTGCGGCGGTTCCGCCACCACCACGGCAAGCTGACGACTATCCTGCGACCCTACCTCTGCCGAAACCGACAGCCCACGCGCGCCGCCGTCTTGAGAATTTTGACGATGAAGACGATGAGCCCGGCCGCAATTGGCTGAAAATTATCGGCATTTCGGCTGCATCTCTGTTGACCATAGCGGGTGCTGCCGCGGTCACCTTGTTGATCTACACGCCGGTTGATCTCGTCCGTGATCGCCTCATCAAGGAGGTAAAAACCAAGACTGGCCGCGACCTGATCATCGGCTCGAAACCGTCGGTATCGCTTTGGCCTAACGTCGCTGTCTCACTCGGTGATGTGACGCTGTCCAATCCCCCAGGCATGGCCGGCCCGCCGCTGATCAAGATGCAGCGCCTGAATGCGACTATTCAGTTCTGGCCGTTGTTGCAACGCCGCGTGCAGCTGGACCAACTCGTGCTGCAGGCCCCGCAAATCACATTGGTGGTGGACGGCCAGGGCCGGCAAAACTGGGACTTCGCCGACGCGCTTCCGGCACAATTCAGACGCACGCAATATGCCCAAGCCGGCCACTTGAATTTTGATCAACTGCCAGAGGATCTGCGCGACTTTGCCCGCGGTTCAGGCGCCGGAAGACGTGCGGCGACAGCCTCAAGCGACGGCATTTCGCTTGGTCGCGTCCGCATTGTTGACGGCACGGTCCGCCATTTCGATGAACGGTCGGGACTGGCCGAGGAGGCGACCGGCATCAATCTGACCATCGACGCTCCCGATCTTGCTGGGCCTATGCAAGCTGCAGGACTGCTCAATTGGCATGGCGAGTCGATCCGCGTCGACACGCGCGTGATACCTGCCAGCGCGCTGCTGTCTGGCACCGCCGCACAGATGACTGCTGCCATTAATTCCGGCCCGCTGCAGTTCACCTATAGCGGTACGTTTGCGGCACCCAGGGGTGGGCCGCCACGCGTGACCGGTCAGCTGACGGCCAAAGCGCCGTCTCTGGTCAAGGCCGCGACATGGCTCGGTCGCCCGATTGCGGGCGAATCTGCCAATGGACCACTGAATTTCAAAGGTCGTGTGGCGC
This sequence comes from Hyphomicrobiaceae bacterium, assembly GCA_043719045.1. Classification (GTDB taxonomy): domain Bacteria; phylum Pseudomonadota; class Alphaproteobacteria; order Rhizobiales; family Hyphomicrobiaceae; genus JABFRJ01. The sequence goes on from JAYSUN010000434.1 coordinate 8,788, forward strand.
TCAGCGGAAACAAGGCGAGTTTTGCCGACGCGGCTCTACAACTGCAAGGCTTGAACCTGACCGGTGCGCTTGATTTGACTACAGACGGTGTTCGTCCGAAACTGACCGGCGCTATCCGCGTGGCTGAGTTCAATCCGGAGTCTCTTGGGACGTTGCGTGTGCTGGAGCCTGCGTCACGCCAGCCGCTTCGTCCGACCTTCTCGCCGACACCGGCCGGGCAACCCCCACAATCCATCGAGGACTTGTTAAAAAATCCAGTCTCCGCGAAACCGCAAGTCCGTGGCTTCACTGCGCGCGATGGGTGGGGAGAGATGCCGCTCGATCTTACGGTTCTGGCTTTGGCTGATGCCGACGTGAAAGTGGCTTTCAATCGCATCGCTCTGTCGAAGTTCCAATTCGGTCCCGGCCACGCGACTGTGCACCTTTCAGACCGAGCACTAAAGCTCACGCTTGACGACATGACGTTGCATGACGGCAAGGCTCGCGGCACGATCACGATTGACGCGACCGCTGCGCGCACGACAACTGCCGTCAATTTGCTGCTCGATGGCGTCGCTATGCAGCCGATGTTGAAAGATGCGGGAGCTGATGGCCTTGATGGCAAAGCCAAGATCACGTTGGTACTCAATGGTGCTGGCCGAACCGAGAGGCAGATTGTCGATAGCCTCGCGGGTAAAGCCGAGATCCTGATGGCGCGTGGCGCGATCATCGGCCATGACTTCGGCGCGATGGTTCGCGGCATCACTCAAGGCCGCATACCGAAATTGGATCGCGACCCGGCCGCGCGCACAGAATTTACGGATTTCGGTGCCTCGTTCACAGTTGCCAAGGGCATTGCCGACAACCGTGATTTCCGCGTTGTCACCCGCGAAGTCCGTGCCATCGGTGCTGGCCAGATTGCCCTTGGTCCGCGCAACATGGACTTTACTGTGCGCCCCAAGTTGCTCAGCGGCGCTCAAGCGCCAGCAGGTCTCAACCTGGCAAACATCGATATTCCTATCCGCATTGTCGGCCCGCTGGATAAGCCGAACATCACGGCAGACTTCAGCGGTGTGCTGAAAGATCCGTCGGCCGTGGTGGATGCGGTGAAAAGCTTGAACACGGACGAAGTTCAAGACACAGTCAAAGGCCTGCTCAAGGGCGACGAAGCCAGCAAGGCGAAAGCTAAGGATTTCTTGAATAATCTGCTCAAACGGTGAGCGTTCGACTGGCCATGACGTCAACCGGCTTGATCACGTCCGCGCATCAATCGAAGCGGTGTGTAGCGCATCACCACGTCGCCGCGTTGATTCTTGACTTCGTTCGTCGTGCGCACCAAGCCTCGGCCCTTGGACGTCGCCCGGCTCTCGGCAATCTCGATCTCGACATGGATTGTGTCACCAGCCAGAACCGGCCCCTTAATATCGATCTCGGTCTGCAGAAAAGCGAGGCCAGTCCCGTGCGCGGTACCGGCAAGTGCCAAACCTTCCGAAATTGAAAAAACCAGTGCCCCGGGAGCTGCAAAACCGGTCATGGCCGATTGCGTTCGACGATATTCAGCGTCAGTGAACAGCGGCTCATGCATCCCCACGCAATTGACGAAGGTGATGATGTCGGTTTCTGTGATCGTACGCCCGAAGGACTTGTAGCGATCTCCGGGCTTGAGGTCCTGCCAGTAAAAACCGAGGCCGAGTTGCTGCATGGGGTGCGAGATCCTATCCGGGTTCTCACTGAGCGTTCCACAAGTAGGGCGGCGATGCAAGATTCGACGATCAGTCCGACAGAGATGGCTGTTGCTCTCAACACCGACCAAATCTGCGCCGCGGCACAGCACGTGGCAGGGTCATCACACCGCATGGAATCGGATCTGGCACTATGTCCGGCGGTGTGTTGATCACACGCGGAGCAAACCAAGTCTTGCTCCGTGCAGCTTCAGTGCCTTGTTCCGGCGGCTCTGCAAAGCCTGCGCGCCGCGCTAGTGGCCCGTCGCGCCAAAATTGCTGAATGGCCGCGACGTCTTTCAATTTTGGCGCGACATGAGGGCCACGAGCAAAATCATGGGCTGAGTGTGGCGTTCATCGC
>JAYSUN010000435.1:0-3781 GCA_043719045.1 Hyphomicrobiaceae bacterium
GTCATCCCCAAGATCGGCGCGACCTCCTCACTCGAAACCGAGATGGCGGATCCGCGATCCAGTTTGTCAGAAGCCTACCGTTCCTTGTGTACAGCGCTACAGTTCTCGACCGACAGCGGACTGCCGAAAACGATGCTTATTACCAGCACGGGGCCGTCAGAAGGCAAGTCGCTGACGGCTGTGACCGTGGCTCGACACTTTGCCACCATGGGTCTGAAAGTCCTGATCGTCGACGCCGACCTGCGCAAACCGTCGCTCCACATCAAGCTCAAGCGCGACAACGCCATTGGGCTCAGCAACTACCTGACCGGCGCTTGCACGCCGCCCGAGACGTTCCAGGCGACGGATGTGCCAAATCTTGCCTTCATGGCGTCAGGCCCCTTGCCACCGAACGCCGCTGATCTGCTTGGCAGTGCACGTCTGCACTCGTTACTCGCAGGCGGCCTTGAAGTGTTCGACCTGATCGTGCTTGATGGCCCACCGGTCCTGGGGCTGGCAGACGTGCCTCTCCTGGCCAACGCAGCTGCCGCGACAATCTTCGTTGTGGCTGCCGGGGAAGCACGCACCGGGCATGCCCGCACAGCCATCGCGCGTCTGCAGCTTGGCAGAATCCCGCTGATCGGTACCGTGTTGACCAAGTACGACGCCAGCATTGCCGGATATGGCTACGGCTACGGCTACGGATATGGCGAAAGTTACGGGGACACGGGCAAGGACGGGAAAAAGGTGGCAGCGACTGCTGCCGCGCCAATTCGGCTGGAACCGTCGTGAGAATGTATGACGGCGAAAAGTCTGCGGCACTGCGGCTGGCGTTGGAACTTGTGCATGTCCCGTCGCAGGTGCGACACGCCCGGGCATCGCCTCTGCCGCTTGGAGTTTCGGCCGTGCTGAGCCTCGCGGCAGGCGACCAGGAAGCGGTGGATGCAGCCATGGCCGCCACCGGCCGGTCAGTGACCGTCCTCAAGACTGCGGCTGAATTTTTCATCGTGCAGGTTCTGTTTGCGCCCGAGGCGGATTGCTATCGCGTGCTCGGGGCCACGCCGGAGACGTCGTCCAGCGAATTACGACAAAACATGGCGTTACTGGTCCGCTGGTTGCATCCGGATGCGATTCCGAAGCACAGCGATCAAGCCAACTTTATCGCCCGGGTCACCCACGCGTGGGATACCCTGAAGACACCGGAACGGCGAGCCCACTACCATGCGACTGTGCGTCGACCAGGCAAGTTGTCGAATGGCGTCAAGCGCCGAAGTCGTGCGACGCTGGGGAGCAAGCAGGCCCGCCTTGAATCGGACCTGGAAACCGACACCCAGCACGGTGGAATTCTAAGACGATTGGCGCGACTGATACAACGGCTCGGCGGACGTTGAAATCCGGTTTCGCGCCAATGTCTCTGGTCAACGAAACTGGATCTGGCCTGACTTGTACGACCGCTCGATCTGGTGTCGGGAGATAAGACATGGTAACTGTCATTCGTCCAACCAACCGATTGCGACGTTGTCTCGGTGCAGCGTTGCTTGCGGTCCTCGGTCTCTGTCTCGGCTGGCAAGTCGCCAATAAGAGTTTTGGCTCATTTCTGTCAGAAACCGCGCCGCTCGTTGCCTTGCGGTTCAACAGTTCTGACCCACAAGCGTTGCTCCTGGCTGCCGAGACAACACTCAACGAAAGCGCTTTGGCCGCGCTCGCGGCGTTGCAGCGAGAGCATGATGAGTCGGGTGACACGTCGTCCTCCCGCCCGAATGGTGGCGGCGAGACGGATCCTGTCACTCTATCGCGGCGGGCGGGCGAAGCTGTTCAACGGCGCCTGGCCGAACTCGCCGGCAAGGGCGGACCAACCGGCGTTGTCGAGCAGCTTACAATCTCTTTGGCCGAGGCAAATCGCGATGCGCGAGGCATGGCCGAAACGGCCATCGCGAATGATCCGTTCAACGCACGCGGCCTCCGCCTGCTCGGCCAGATGGCCGACAACGCGGGCGAAATGGAGCGCGCGGGAGCGCTGATGTCGGCTGCGGCCCACCGGTCGCTGCGTGAAGGTGTGGCGGCTTATTGGCTGATGCAGCAAAGTTTCACGCGCCGCGAGTTCGTCAAGGGCTTGGAGTTCGCCGACAGTCTCTTGAGGAGTAACCCAGCCCTGCTGCCGGTCCTGTCACCGACGTTGGCGCAGGTTGCAACGGATGCAGAGGGCATCAATGCACTCAAGGTGCTGCTTGAAACGAATCCGCCCTGGCGCAGCCAGTTCCTTACCGCCATGACGACGACTGTAAGCGATCCACGAACACTTCTAGATGTTATGCTCAGCCTCAAGGACTCGACGGCGCCGCCGACGAAAAGCGATGTTGGCGGTTTTCTCCGTTTCCTGATCAGCAACAATCTGGATGAATTGGCGTACTATAGTTGGCTGCAGTTCCTGCCCCCCGATCAATTGAGCGTTGCTGGTCTCCTGTTCAACGGCGGCTTCGAAATGGTACCGTCCGGCTTGCCTTTCGATTGGGTCTTCTCCCCGGGTGGGGGCGTCACCATCGATCGGAGCCTCCGCAAAGATCGCGAGCGCGAGCATGGGTTGTTCATCGAGTTCGGCTATGGACGTGTCGATTTCCGCTCGGTCAAACAGATGACGATGCTGCCGCCGGGAACCTATCGGCTGTCGGGCCAATACCTGTCCCAGATCTCGGCCAAGCGCGGTCTGGTATGGCGCGTCACCTGTGACCGCGATCGGACCCTTGGGGAAACGCCGATGATTCTCGGTGTCTCACGGACGTGGAAGGAATTCTCAGCCCTCATCACCGTGCCCGACAGCGGATGTCGATCCCAAACCGTGAGGCTCGACCATGATGCGCGGTCAGCCTCCGAACAGCTGATCACGGGGTCGGTCTGGTTCGACGACATTCAGATTGTCCGAGTGGCGATTAACGAATGATCGGCACTCAGCATGGGATATACAAAGAGCGAAAGTGTCGAACCGGTCACACAACGTCGGAATTGTCAGTGGAAAAGGCACTCGAGCGCCGTTAAGCAGTTGCGCATTTGCCAAGTCCTTCGTACCTCTTCCATCAGAGCACTGTATTCCTGCTCTCAGACAAGAGTAGGTGGAGATGAAAATGCGGATTCATTTGGCAGTCACAATTTTGAGCGCCGTCGCGCTCGTTGCACCAGCCGCTCAGGCTGCCTCCGTTTTTGGTTCTGACGGTGTATACGTCAATAATGGAGGCGGTTTCCGTAAGGCTGCATCCGGGGCAACCGTGACGGCCGGTGACTCGGTGATGATCCGCAAGGGTGGCGACGGACGCATCGTCTATGAGAATGGGTGCTCTGTAACATTCAAGCTCGGTCAAGTGGTGCCAGTGATCACTGCGGCGCAATGTGCTCAGTTGCCTGGACAGACGATTTCGACTGCAACCGGTCCAGCTGCGGCGGGCGGTCTGGGGTCCGGCGCATTGGCTGTGGGTGTTATCGGGGTTGGTGCTGGGGTTGGTATCCTCCTTGCGACGAAGGGTAAAAGCACCAGTCCGTGATTGATGGATTGTGGTCGGTAGATGTCCGACTTTTGCGCGCCATGCTGGCCTAGGCGAACTAAGGGACGCGGATTTAGCCTGGATCAAGCATTGCAGACACATGCTGAGCGCATGTCCGTACGACGTGGATCGGCTTTGACCAGATGTGGTGTCGGGTTACCAAGATTAACAGCTGATAAATCTGTTTGCCGATACGCCGGCATGAAGGAACATATTCGAGACATTTTTCAAGCCAAGTGTGTTTGTCAACGATGCATGAGCGTCCTTGA
>JAYSUN010000436.1:0-10802 GCA_043719045.1 Hyphomicrobiaceae bacterium
CCGCTCAGGCCCAACCGCGTGCATCCACTCTGGCGCACCGATAACAACAACAACGTCGGCATCGGCGCACCCGAAATCGAATACGCATTCCACCCGCAAGCCGACTGGGTCGATCTCATCACCGTGCACAAGGGCGGGCTGTTCGGCTCCGACTACCGCATGCTGTTTCCCGGTGATGGCATCGACGGCATTCGGCGGTTCTACCTCGATACGCTGATCGGGTTCGGCAAGCGCGGCCTCGCCTGCCAACCGGCCATCGTCGGTGTCGGGTTGGGCGGCTCCAAGGACATCTGCGCCGTCCTCGGCAAGCAGGCGGCCTGCCTGCGCACTGTCGGCGACCGCAACCCGGACCCCAAGATCGCGGCCCTCGAGCTGGAGCTGAAAGAACTCGGCAATTCGATCGGCATGGGCGCCATGGGCTTCATCGGCTCGTCGATGGTGGTCGATGCCCATATCGAGGTCGGCTACTGCCACACTGGCGGCATGCCCATGAGCGTGCACATGTTCTGCTTATCATCACGCAGAGCCACAGCCCGAATCTATCGCGACGCTCGTATCGAGTATCGTACCGATCCTGAATGGTTCACTGACTACTCACGGCGGACCAGCGTCGAGTGGATGACACCGATCGCCGATGCCGCAGAATAACACTGCGATCAAGAGTATTACCGAACCAGAAAAGTTCTGACCGGTCCTGCCGCTGACCGCGTGCCGGCACACTCCGCACGCCATCGAACGCTGGTGCGATCAACAGCCGAAGCATGGGTCTGGCGGGATCTTACTTCGACAAACGCATTCCCTTCAACTGGGTCGCGACTTCCTTGAACGCCTTCTTCAGTTCTGCCCCCGTAGCAGCTTGAAAAAACTGCTTGGTGCCTGACGCACACGCCTGCAGTTCCGTCTGAGCGCGTGGGTCGGCCATTCCGAACCCGACAGTAAAGACGAGAATCTGCTTCGCCTTCATCTCAGTGCAGAGCGCGGCAAGCTGATTGTACGCCTCATCGACCATCACGGGAAAATCAGTGCTCGTCCCGTTCAACCACGAAACATTGAATTCACCGTCTGACATCAACAACACGGCCTTGACGGTATCCGATGGCGAATACGAGTTAGGCTTGCTGCCGTTAGGCCAAATGCTGTTCCATGCCGGCGAAAGTGTATAGTAGCCCCATGCCATACCGATGTGTCCAGCGGTCCCACCAACCGGCACAAACGAGTCGACTGCCGTTTTCAGGTCGTCCTTTTTGCTTAGTCCCATTAAGGGCATGACCGGGTTAACGGTGCAATTGTACCACCCGCGTGGATCGCTGGACACGACATTCAATGCATCCGCGCCCGCAGGATAGGTGTCAGTCGCAGCATAAGCACCTTGCCGTTCAACAACGCAGCCATCCGTACTCGCGCCATTACTCACCGCACCAGCGTACGGGCCTGCATTCACGGATGTGGACCAGGGCACGATCGCAACACGAACCGCTTCCTCAGCAGAGGACTCACCGTACAATGTGTCGATCACTTCTTTGGCGGCTGATTGAAGTGCACTCAAACGACCATTCGATCCCATCGAGCCGGTAGTATCCAACGCCAGAGCAAGTTCGACATTCCGCGTCTTGTACGTCACCGTCGACGCGCGATCGACCAGGATCTCGTCTTTGCCGAAGATCCGGCCAAACGAGGTTGGCATGCTCGCATTGATGTTCGTTGTCACCGTTGATTTTTTGCGATCAATGACTGTTGTAAACTGCGCCAGATCCACGCCGCCAAGCTGCAGCGTTGCAACATGTGACCGGAAATAGGCTTCCGCTGCGTTCAGAATCTCTGCATCTGAATTACCGTTGTCCAAGGCCTTGGCGCCAGCCAGAGCCGCCGCATCAAGTGCCGCAGACAATCTGGTCGAAATACTCTGCGCACGGCCCACATCGATCGCCAACGCAATCACACCAAACAGAGCGGTTGCCAACAGCGCGAAAATAATGGCCACAGACCCAGTCGTCTCTTGGCGAAAACGAGCGACACTCGAACAATTCTCAGACATTGGCTACTCCACCCTGATGCGCGGACATAGCTAACTCGATAAATCTATAACAACTCGTTTATTTCACACCTTATTAAACAACCAAACGCGGATCACTCGAAAATCGTCGTCATCAAATAATGGAACCCTGTGCATTATTGGGCCAAATCATGAGGCTCCAGCACTGTCTGCCGTCGGCGACGCAAATAGCTTGCACTTCGCATCTCGATCAATCGCGAGGCAGTCCGTTCGAACAAAAATGCCTCGTCCCCAGCGGGGTGCAGTTGCTCCGGTTCGGCCTCAGCGGATACAATCAGACCCACGCCGGCATCATAGAGCGTATCAATGAGGGTCACGAAACGTCGTGCCTCCGCTCGGCGATCTCGATGCAGAATTGGAATGCCAGACAGCACAATCGTATGAAACGCCTCAGTCAGGACCAGATAGTCCTCAGCCCCAAGCGGTCGCGCGCACAATTCGTCGAAGCTCGTGAACAACGTGCCCTCCGCAACCTCGGCAAATCGCACCTTTCGCCCCTTCACATCCACGTCACGTGCCACGCCACGGGCTTGACCCGTTAACGTCTTGAAGGCCCCGCGCAGCGCCATTTCCGAGGCCGTATTCAAGGGTGTGAAGTACAGCGGCTCGCCTGCCAACCGCTCCAAACGGTAATCCTTCGCTGAATCCAGCTCCAAGACCTGCATATGAGCCTCAATCAATGCGATCGAGGGTTCGAACAATTCCCGATTGAGCCCATTCTTGTAAAGGCCACTCGGCGACACATTCGATGTCGCAACAATCACGACCTGGCGCTCGAACAGCGCAGCAAACAATCGGCCGAGGATCATCGCATCGGCAATATCAGTGACATGAAATTCATCGAAACAGAGCAATTGGGCCTGCTCGGCAATCTTGTGGGCCACATGTGGAATCGGGTCACCAGGCACCGACTTCCGCGCCGCGTTGATGGCACTATGAACTTCAGACATGAATGCATGAAAATGAATGCGCCGCTTTGGCTCGAACGCAACGGCATCATGGAACAGATCCATCAACATGGTTTTGCCGCGACCAACCTTGCCGTGAATGTAAATGCCGCGTGGCGCAGGCATATTGCCACCGAACAAACTGGCGAGGAACCGCTTACCAGCGGGCTTCCACCGGCGCAACGATTTGGCCAGTTCCGCCAATTTGCCAAGCGCGGCTCGCTGGGCTTCGTCGGGCTGGATCGAACCCTGCGCCAGCCGTGCTTCAAACAATTTCAGAAGTGCCTGCGGCATGACGATAAGACACGCTTCCCAAGGTTTGCACCGTGAATATCGCCCAAGTCGCGACTTGGCAATCAAACTCCAGGATTAGTTGTGCGCGAACCAAATCCGGAAACGGCCATCATCAGCCAAGGTCGAGACATGAGCAAAAGCCAAACTGAGCCTCGTCTGAAGTGGAATCCGACGTTGCGCCACGAGCAACAATCCGCCCCCAGGCTCAAGGCACGTAGGCGCCGCAGTGATGAGTGCCTCAAGGGCCCTATGGTCTTCACGAATACCGTCGTGGATCGGAGGATTGGAAACGATCAGATCATAGCGAACTGCTGAAACCGCCGATAAATCACGGCCGAGAATCGGTCTTGCTCTCGGCGCATTTTCAGCAGCTGCGATCAGTGCAATCGCGTCATTGTCTAGCATATCGACCTGGACACGCGGGTCACGTTCAAGCAGGCTTGCAGCGATCGGACCGGTGCCACAACCAAAATCCAGAACAGCAGCACCAGCTTTCAGAACCGGCAGCTCAGTCAGCAACAGGGCAGTCCCCGGATCAAGCGCTCCCCCTGCAAACAGGCCAGGATATGTCGCCCATCGCCGAGTCGGTTCGCGGTTGACAGTCATCGCAACCGCCTGTCGCCAATCAACCAACGCAGACCGAATAATCGGCATCGACCCAGACCGCGTCAACGCGAGCACCCGTCCATGCCCGCGCGTCGATACGATCTCAATCGGCAGCGCCAACTCATCAAGCCGCTTGCCAACAGTCTTGATCCCCTCGTCATTGCCGCCATAAACTATCAGCCGCCCACCATCGCGCACTGTCGCAAAAGCCTGATGTGCTTGCATCACCAGTTCATCTTTAGATTTCGGAATGCGCATCATCGCCGTGTCGAACGAACCATCTGGCGGCGCAGAAGACGCACCGTAGGCTGCGGCCATACGCCGGTTCCAGACCGTGACAGAATATCCCTCGCCGCGCAGACTCTCCGGCAAAGTGCCACCCTGATTTACCAGCAGCAGCCGCGATGCCGGCACCAACTCGAGTTCAGAACGCGCGCCAACGATCAGCGCATCGGCTGCTCGAATTGGATCAGAACGCCATAAGCTCATAAAGCTACGCTCTTCACAGCGGCCGCCCCGACGTCAATGCTGCGCGGATCTTTTCGGCGTTCAATTTCAAGATATCCGGCCTCTCAACAATTGCGGCATGAGCCCTCAATTTCACTTCATTATGTCGCGGCAAAATGTGATAATGGAGATGAAACACCACCTGCCCACCCGCGCTCTCGTTAAACTGCTGGATGGTAACGCCGTCCGCGTCAAAAGCTTTGATCACCGCCCGGCTCATGATTTGCACCGTTTGAATACAGGCCGACAATTGCGCCGGCGTCGCATCAAGAACATTGCGGGCGGCCGTCTTGGGAACCACCAGGCAATGCCCATCCGCACGCGGCATGATATCCATAATCGCCAGCGTTTCCGCATCTTCATACAACTTATGTGCAGGCAACTCGCCCCGCAGGATCTTGGCAAACACATTGTTCGGGTCGTAGGCAGGGTTTGGCATCGTCAACTCCAACGCAAATCGGTTGCAGCTGTGTGCTGACCCATTCACCAATCGTCAAGCCCACTTGCCATCACGCCCGGCTTCCCCTCAATTTGAGCGCCGGGATTTGGGAGGACGAACGATGCCGATCGATCGAAAGCGCTTTCTGGGATATGAACTCCCGCCGCACGTGCAAGACGTCGACAACTGGCGACTCCAGTTTTTCGCCAAGGCCATCGATGAGACAGACCCGCTGTACACCGATCCAGGCGCAGCCAAAGCGGCGGGTCACAAGGCACTACCGCTACCACCGACCTTTATCTTCTGCATGGAGCAGGGTCGGCCGGACGGCTACAAACTGATCCAGGATATGGGCATCGACATTTCTCGCATCCTCCATGGCGAACAGCACTTTGAGTATCATCGGCCCGTCCACGCGGGCGATACACTGACCTTTAAAACCAGGATCACCGACATCTATGAGAAAAAGGGCGGTGCCTTGGAGTTTTTCGTCCGCACCACCACCGTCATCAACCAAAACGGCGAACATGTCGCCGACAATCGCGGCACTGTCGTCGTCAGAAACATTGGTTGAGAGTGAGAGAAATCATGGTAGTCAAAATCGCACCAAAGGCCGCGGCCGTAAAAGTCGGCGATACCATTCCGACCTTCGCCACTGCGCCGATCACGCGGACGACACTCGCTCTCTACGCTGGCGCATCCGGGGATCACAATCCCATGCACATCGACAGCGATTTCGCCAAGCGCGCCGGTGAAAGTGACGTCTTTGCCCACGGCATGCTCAGCATGGCGTACCTCTCACGCGCAGTCCTGGGTTACGTCCCGCAGACCCATATTCGCTCCTACGGTGTGCGTTTCCAATCCATCGTCCGCATCGGCGACATCGTCACCTGCAACGGCAAAGTCGTCGAACTGTTCGAAAAGAACGGCGAAAAACGGGCCCGATTGGAGTTGACCGCAATGACGTCGAAAGGCGCGGTCGCGTTGGCAGGTGAGGCCGTGGTGGCACTGGGCTGATGATGCAAGTGCAAACCACAAAAACAAGTATAACGCGGCTACAATTCTAACAGAACTAGAGATCCGAATGCCAACGCTGACCAACAAAATCGCCATTATCTCGGGCTCAGGCCGGGGCATTGGGCGTGAGATCGCATTGAAGCTGGCATCAGAAGGCGCCCGCGTCGTCATCAATGACTTGGACGAAGCCCCAGCCGCCGAAACCGTTGCCGCCATCAAAGCCGCGGGCGGCGAGGCGATTACGTGCGTCGGCAATGTCTGTACGCCTGATTTTGCCGATCGGTTTGTCAACACCGCCATCGACGCCTTTGGTGGCGTTGACATCATCGTCAACAATGCCGGCTACACGTGGGACAGCGTCATCCAAAAGATGACTGACGAACAATGGTCGGCGATCATCGACGTCCACCTCGGCGCACCCTTTCGCATTATGCGAGCCGCAGCGGAATTCATCCGCGTCCGCTCCAAAGTCGAGGCTTCGGAGGGCCGTGAAAACTATCGCAAAGTCGTCAACATTTCATCCATCGCAGGTTTCATGGGCAATCCGGGCCAGGCCAATTATTCCGCAGCCAAAGCCGGTGTCCACGGTTTGACACGGACGATGGCCCGCGAGTGGGGGCGCTACAAAGTCAACGTCAACACCGTCGCATTCGGTCTCATCTCGACGAGACTGACGGTCGCAGCCGACGGCGGCTCGAAAATCAACGTGGCGGGCCGCGACATTAAAGTCGGCGTCAATCCGGAGTTTTTGAAGCAGGCAGAGGCCGGTATTCCACTGGGCCGAGCCGGACGCCCCGACGAAGCTGCGGGCGCCGTTTATCTCCTTTGCACGCCTGAGTCGAACTACGTAACAGGGCAATTATTGATCTGTGCAGGCGGCCTTTATTAAGATTGTACGTTAGCGCTTGACGGCAGCTCGCAGAGAGAGTGGATTCTGCCGGCCTTTGCCAACACTCAGCCTTGAATGGGCGCAATTTCGGCTCGGTCTGAATGCCGAGGAGTCACTCTAACATGCCATCTTGGCGTCGTGCGTTATCATTGTGCTCCACGCTGGCGGCTCTGACGCTTAGCCCTGCCTTGGCCAATCAGCCCGAGCAGCCGGCACAACTCTCGGAGTCTGCCACAGTCTCGGATGCTGAGAAGCGCTCACAGCTGTGCGACCAACTGGCGGCGAAGTGGGACTACCCGGGCTTGGTCGGTGATGGCGTCAATTTTGGTCAAATCCAAGCCCGCGAAGCCATTGCCGCGTGTGCCGCTGCACTGACGGACGATCCCACGGATCTCCGCACGATTTACCAACTCGCGCGCGCCCATCGTGCCGACCGAAACTTCGCCGAAGCGAGACGCCTCCACACCGAAGGCGCAGCCGGCGGCGATCCAATCGCCATGGTCGAACTGGCGGACATGCACCGCTTTGGCCAGGGCGGCCCACACGACCTAGCGGCCGCAGCCCGATTGGTCGAAGCCGCCGCCGCGAGCCGCCTTCCGTTTGCGCTCACCCGTTGGGCTGCATACGTTCGCAATGGCATCGGCACCCGACATGATTTGCCCCGATGGATCGAGATCCTAAAACAAGCCGCCGACTTGGGTTGGGCGCCAGCCATGCGTCAGCTCGGCCAAGCCTACGCCGACGGCCTGGGTGTCGCCAAGGATCAAGCTGAAGCCGACCGCCTTTTCAAACACGTCGTCGACAGTGAACGCCCGCGCGCCCAACGCGGAATTGGTGATGCCATGTGGATCATGGGTTGGGCCCATGAGCGCGGTCACGGTGTGCCGCAAGACGATATGCAGGCCCTGTCGTGGTATCAAAAAGTCGCAGCCATCGGTGATCTCGATGGCCATTTCAACATCGGCTGGCTGCACGACAATGGCCGCGGGCTTCCAAAGAACAAAACCATCGCATGCAATGAGTTCGAAATGGCCAGCCGAGATGGCTATGGTTGGGCACTGAACGCTCTCGCCTGGTGTTACGCGTCCGGCGAAGGTCGCAATCAAGATTATGCCAAAGCCAGGGCCCTGTATGATCAGGCCGCAAAAACCGGCGATGCCTTTGCCGCGCGCAACCTGGGTCGCCTGCATGACGAAGGCCACGGCGGCCCCAAGGATAAAGCAAAAGCTGCAGCACTCTTCCGCCAATCAGCCGAACACGGCCTGCCTCAGGGCATGATCGACTACGGTTTTGTCTTACAATCTGGCGATCTGGGCGCCATCCGCATGAAGGAAGGCTGCGATTGGTACCAACGTGCAGCTGAGCGCGGTTTTGCTCGCGGTATGAACAATTACGCTGTCTGCTTCGCCCGTGGCGAAGGCGATCGTCCAAAAAGCGCACAGCAAGCCATCCTCTGGTACGAGAAAGCAGCCGCCCAGAACGACGGTCTCGCACTCCGCAATCTGGGCGACTTCTATGTACGCGGCGACGGCGTTGCGAAGGACGTGGCCAAGGCCGCGGACCTCTACAAGCGCTCAGCCGAGACCGAAAACACCGGCGGCATGATCGAATACGGTATGTTGCTGACACGCGGCGACGGTATCGCGAGGAATGATCGCGTCGGCTGCGATTGGTTCGAAAAAGCCGCCAACCTGAAAGACAGCCGCGGCATGAATAATTTGGCTGCCTGCCTCGCCAATGGTGAAGGCCGACCTGCCGATCTTACAGCTGGCATCAACTGGTACGAAAAAGCCGCCGCGGCTGGCGACCCGCTCGCACTGGCGAACCTCGGCGAACTCTATCTGAACGGCCGCGGCGTCAAACGCGATCAGAAAAAAGCCGCCGAAATGTTTCGCAGGGCTGCAGAACTCGGCAGCGCCCGCGGCTATGTCGAATACGCATCAGTCCTCTATCATGGCACCGGCATCGGCCAGGACCGACCCGCTGCCTGTAGTTGGTACGACAAGGCCGCTGCATCCGGTATTGCGGCCGGCATGAACGGTGTCGGTATCTGCTTTGAGAACGGCTACGGCCGCAAGAAAGACCTCAAGGCCGCGGTCCAATGGCTGGAAAAAGCCAGCGAAGCCGGCAGCCTCGTCGCCCATCGGAACGTGATCCGTCACGCTGATAAGGGCATCGGCAGCAAAGCCGACCCGCAGCGCGCTGCGCAGTACATGCGCAAGGCCTTCGACAAAGGCTACGACACGTTGCTGAACGACTTGATGTCTTATCCAAACAGTTGGAGCCGGGACTCACGGCGTGCATTGCAACGCAACCTGAAACAAGATGGTTTGTATACCGGCTCGACCGATGGCTTCATGAACGCAGCCTTCGACGACGTCTTGTGGTCGAGAATCGGCGCCGACCTCCCAAGCCGCAAACCACGGTTGGTGCAGGAGTTTGTTTGGGCATCCATCGACGGCGCCCCTAACGGCCTTTTGGTTCGGGTCTGCAAGGCGCCAGGTAACGAGCCGCGTCCGCTCGCAGTCATCAACCATGGGCTGACGACCGTGGAGTCCGACCGCCGCGATATGCGACCGATGTCATGTGGCGCCACCGCCAACTTCTTCGTCGATCGCGGTTACATCGTCGCCATCCCGCTCCGCCGTGGCTACGGCGAAACCGCGGGACGCTTCTCCGAAGGTGGCACGCAAGTCTGTGCGACATCGCCAGACTTCGTTGAGCCGGGACTTGCGATTGCGGGTGACATTCAAGCCACCGTCAACCGGATGCGTAAACGCTCCGACATCACCGCCACGAACACGCTAGTCGTCGGCCATTCCGGAGGCGGTTGGGGGGCTTTGGCACTCGCCAGCAAGAACATTGCTGGCATCGCGGGCCACATCAATTTGTCCGGCGTCCACGGCAGCAACCGAAACCGCCCTGATGGTGTCTGCGGGCCCGAACCGATCGTGCGCTCCACCCGCACTTTCGGCAGAACTGCGCGGCAGCCGACCTTGTGGATTTACGCCGAGAATGATTCACATGCCGGCTCAAAGTTGGTCCGCCGCATGGTCGACAGCTTTACTGCAGGCGGTGGACCAGCAACGATTGAAATGCTGCCGCCCTACGATAATGACGGCCACAACATCTTTGATGATGATGGTCTGGACCTCTGGGCGCCGATTGCAGACAAATGGCTCAAAGGCCTCAAACCGCGATGACCCCGAGACATCCGGTGGATGGGGTGAAACGGCGTCATGGCTCAACCACCATCAGTGCTGAGGCCACATGCTTGCAGCGCCCCTGACCCAGCTGGCCTGCCCGATTGACGGCACAAGCTTGCAGCGCATCGGCTCGCAATATAAGTGTCCGTCCGGGCACAGCTTCGATGCGTCTCGCGAGGGTTATTGCAATCTGTTGGTTGTCCAGCACAAGGCCTCACTCGATCCTGGTGACAGCAAGGACATGGTCGCGGCCCGTCGGCGCGTACTCGATGCGGGTCACTACGCACCCATCGCCGATCATCTTTTTAACGCCTGCCTCGCCCCGCTCTCGGCCCAATCGGATCGACCGCTCTGTGTCGTCGATACGGGCTGCGGCGAAGGCTACTATCTTGACCGCATCGCCACACAAGCCAGCACCGATCCACGGCCGGGCAGCCTCAAGCTCGCCGGCGTCGACATCTCAAAATGGGCCATCAAAGCCGCAGCCAAACGCTCAGCGCCCGTCACCTGGTTGGTCGCCAACAACCGCCAGATGCCATTCCCGAAGGGCAGCGTTGACGTCATCCTTTGCCTATTTGGTTTCCCGATCTGGGAGGGCTTCAAACCCGTGCAGCAAGCCGGTCAGCATATCATTCTGGTCGACCCCGGCACCGATCATCTACTCGAACTTCGCCAGGTCATTTATCCGACCGTGCAACGCTCCCCAGCGCCCACGCTGACAGCCGCTGAAGCAGCCGGCTATCGGTTGCTGAACGAGGCGAGTGTGCGATTCACCACCGAATTGCAGTCCGCCGCAATGATCCAGGATCTGACTGCAATGACCCCGCACGCGCATCGGATGTCA
>JAYSUN010000437.1:0-3764 GCA_043719045.1 Hyphomicrobiaceae bacterium
CCCTCGGCACGCAAAGCGTCGCGATAGACAACGCGCTGATTCAAAGAGATCAATCGCACCGAAGAACGCGCTGCTACTTGCTTGGGCCGCCGCCTCCGCGGAGGTGACGACTGAGCAAGACGAGGCAGCTGAACCCGACAATAGGAAGCAGTTATTTTGCGGAGTGTCCTTAGTCAACGCCGTCAGAATTATCGGCTGGCTGACTCGGCTGCTGCGGCAACGTGTGGTCCGGACGGAAGTGCAGCGGTAAGGTCAGTGCCTGAGCTTGAGCGCTCAAACACAATAAAGGCCTCGCCCAGCCGCAGGCCCCATTTGCGGATGGTCGCTCGATTCATCGCCAGATGCTGGTCCAAGCATTGCACTCGATCATCGAACGAGACAGTCAGGCTGCGTTTCCTCATGCGCAGCCGGAACCGGTAAGTCATCCGCCAGGAGCGCTCGAAATTCTGGCCGCGTGCGACGCCGATGCAATCATCGCAGCTGGCGACGAAGCTGCCGCTGTGCCCGAGTTGTATCCGCCAAACGCGGTGTTCAATGGCGCCGTCACGATAGTGGATGTCTTCCCGCAGAACGAATGTGTCGCCGTCCCATCTCCCATCAAGGGTGGCCGAGAACTCGCGACGGATGCGTCCAAATCGATCTTCGAATAATCCGTATGCTCGTGTCGTGCCGTCAAGAAACCGGGTGATGTCAAAACGGTTTTCTGTAACGCGGTCATTGCCCTTGCCGGAAGGCCGCGGTTGTCGTTTGAGACACGTCATTTTGTGGTCTGCCATGTAGCCCTCGCGAGCCTTGAAATACCGCGGCGCCGCCACCTCGTGTCGTTGCTCGAGATGCGGACGGCCAAAGGCCTGAGCCGACACCGAGCCTGCGCAAGGCACGATTTTGGGGTACGTTTCTTTAAGTCCATGAAACTAGTTTGGCAGCTTGATGAGTTGATAGAGCCCGACGTCTGTGACGCCCTGCTCGAACCCGACCTCACAATAGCTGAGGTAGTACAGCCACATACGACGGAAGCGTTCGTCAAAGCCAAGGTGGCTCAGCGCGGGCCATGCAGCCTCGAAACGGTCGCGCCAGATGCGTAAAGTTGTAGCGTAGCTCTGGCCGAAGGTTTTTAGACACGCGTAACCCAGGCCGCTCCGACGCGCATGTTCGGCCATGACACTTGGCGTCGGCAGCATACCGCCGGGAAAGATGTAGCGCTGGATGAAGTCCGCTTTCGCCCGATACGTTGCGAAGCGGTCCTCGGCCATCGTGATCGCTTGAATGACGGCGTGGCCTCCTGGCTTCAAACAGCGTTGCAGTGTTGCAAAGTAGGCCGGCCAGTGGGCTTCACCAACGGCCTCGATCATCTCGACAGAGACGATCCGGTCATAACTGCCCATGATGTCGCGGTAGTCGAGGAACTGAATATCGGATTTGTTGGTGAGGCCCGCATCGGCCATGCGGGCTCGGGCGTACGTCAATTGCTCCTGGCTGACAGTTACAGCGGTCACATGACAGCCGGTGCGTGCGATGCGCTCTGAGAGCGCGCCCCAGCCGCAGCCAATCTCAAGCACACATTGGCCAGGCTCCAGCTGTAGTGCGTTGATGATGGAGTCAAGTTTTTGGCTTTGGGCTGCCTCTAGGCTTTGGCCCGGGGCCGAAAAAATAGCGCTGGAGTAAGTCATCGAGGCGTCGAGCCAGGTCGCATAAAAGGCATTGCCGAGGTCGTAGTGGGCGGCAATATTGCGGCGGCTGCCAGAGCGGGTGTTGTCTCGACGCCGGTGCCAGACCTTATCCGGCAGGCGGACTTTGAAGTGCCCGCGGCCGGCCTGATCGAGGTTGGCTTTGTTGGCCAAGAAAAAACGGAAAACGTCGCTCAAATTTGTCGTTTGAACGTCGCCGGCCAAATAAGCGTCAGCAAAGCCGATCGAGCCACGGTGCAAGGCTTTGCGGAAAACCTTGAAGTTGTGCAAAGACAGATGAGCGTCATGTGGGATGGCGTCGCTGGCGCGTCCCAGGACAGCACTTTCGCCGGACGGCAGTGTTAGCCGAAGTCGTCCGTGTTGCAGACGTCGGGTGGCTGCCTGACAGACCCGCAAGATTGCGCGGTCACGGCGGTTGGCGAGTTGCGTCGACAGCAAGTTTACTCTGTGGCCGACGGCATTGTGTTCAGACATGTTTATCTTTCAGTGTCAGCGCCACTCTCGGGTTGGGCGAAATAGAGTAAACGGGTGATCGGTGGCGTTGGACCAGTGGTACGCCTTTGAGCCACAGTTTCAGCGCTTCCCAGTGAATGCCGCCAACGATTTTCGCGGTCATCAAGGGGTAGGCTAAAGCGGCGCGCAAACTATTGGCCGAGTTGAGCGGCGTCAGGTTCCCGGTGGTGTGGGTTTTGAGCAGTGGGCCGTGAGCATCACGCAAGGCGACGCCGACGAGCACGGCGTCGGCATCAAATTTTATGCGGAAACTATACCGCCCGCTTGATGGCGTGAACGGCGACACACACAGGTCTTTCTCGCAGCTTTGGGCGTACGTGTTTGCCGTCACCGCTCCGGCGTCGAGAACATAACTTTTGCGTTCGCCGAAGGTGTTGTTGACCTCGTAGATCAATGCTCTGAGACCGCCATCGCGACCCAACAGAAAGTAAACGCTGAGTGGGTTGAAGACAGTGCCGAAGACGCGAGGATAGGTCAGCAGCAAAACGCGCGCATTGGCTGTGTCAAAGCCGGCTTGGTCGAAGATGCCGCGGATCTCGAGGCTGATGGGCGTGCTGGTTGCGGCGCCGTGGTCGCGATCATAAAAACTGAGCAAATTGAAACGATTTCGGGACAGCCATCGGCATTGCGCGACCGCGTCGTCGATCCGGTCGATGTCAAGCAGCAGTGAGAACACGCGATAGCGTAACGCATGTGGTTTTGGCCGCAAACGCTTGTGGGCAACGACGCTCGGCACGAGCCAAGCCGGCAGATCCGGAGGGGCATGGGTCATTCGGCTGCCTCGGCGCGTAGCTTGGCGTTTGTTGGACGGCCGAGGTAAATGCGCCCTGACTCGTCCGCAACCGTCCATGGGCGCCGGATGTTACCCAGCGTCTCAGCCACCCAAAGGCCGGATTGAATGGCGTCCTCGTGGAAGCCCGCGCCAAAGTAACTGCCAGCAAACCAGGTGCGGCGCTGGCCTTGCAACATCCAGAGATCCCGCTGTGCCAACATAGCGCCAGCGTGGAACAGGGGATGCGCATAGCTGAATGTTTGCCGCGTTTTTGCGTCGGGAACCGGCGTGGTTGGATTGAGCGTGACAAAGTAGTTGGTCGCCGTTGGCAATGGCTGAAGTGCGTTCATCCAATAGGAAACGCTCAGTTGATCAGGGCCAGCACCGCCAACATAGTTCCAACTTGACCACAGCCGTTTTCGTCTCGGCATGTAGGCGGGGTCGGTATGCAGGACGGCCAAATTGGGCTGATAACGAAACTTCGACAGCAGGTTTTGTTCTTCGCTGCTCGGATCAGACAGCAACATCAGCGCCTCATCAGCATGGCAGGCGAGCACAACTTGATCAAAGCGGCGAACACTGCCATCTGCAAGTGTCAGGTGCGCGCCACCCGAGGTGCGGCGGATCTGGGTGACACCGGTACCGGTTCGGATCGTGCCGTTGAAGTCAGCCTCGATGCGGCGGACATACTCACGACTGCCGCCATTGACCGTGCGCCACTGTGGTCGGTGACGCACTTGCAGGAGCCCGTGATTGGCGAAGAAGCGCGCAAATGCCGTGGCTGGAAACGC
>JAYSUN010000438.1:0-10766 GCA_043719045.1 Hyphomicrobiaceae bacterium
CCGATATCGACCAAGCGACGCGGAGCGCCCCTGATCAGGCAGCACACCGTCGCCAAACCCGATCCGCCGACCAAAGGCCCACGTCACGCGCAGGTGGCATTTTGGCCTCGCACTTGGACCAGGGGTCGAACACGGCCTGTAGCATAGGCCCGTGGCTCAAGAACGGCTGAAGGTTCGGACGGCCGGTGGCGGGACGGAACTGCGATCCACCAACCGGACTCACACCAGCGCGCGCGAAAGTTTTGACTCTCTCGTTGGTGTTGTCAGGTGCCGGTCGTGTCTTGCTTGCTCGCTCGTGCCGCAACGCGGTCAGCGGCAGGACCGGGCAGGACCTTTCTGGCATAGTATCAGGCGTGATGGGTTGCTTCTATCCCGCCCCCTGTCGATGACGACCTGGACCCGCCGCACTCATTTTGATTGTACCCATTGAACCAGAACTCGAGACGTAATGAGGAGACGATCAAGGATTTAACGTCCTCGCCAAACGGAAGCCGCTGAGCCTGATGCGGCCGTCCGATCGGTACCTGACGCGGATGGCGGAACGTAGGAACTGAGGTTGGTAGCTCCAGGAGCCGCCGCGAAGAACGCGGGAGACGTCGTTGCCCGTGTTTTCTCGTGCCGAGCCATCACTGGGCGCGCTTTTATAAGACGTGTCATAGGTGTCCTGGCACCACTCCCAGACGTTGCCGTGCATGTCATGCAGCCCCCACGCATTTGAAGGGAACCTGCCAACTTCGGTGGTTTGCGCGCCGCCATACTCAGCCTGTGCCTTGATGATGGTGCTACCGAAGCTGTAGGCCGTGTCAGTCCCGGAACGGCAGCAGTATTCCCATTCGGCCTCACTCAGCAGGCGATACTCCTGCCCGGTCAGCTCGCTCAGCCAGGCGGCGTAGTCTCGTGCGTCATTCCAGCTGACATTGATGACCGGTCGACGAGCGCGACCCCAGGTCTCGTCGTCCGGAGTTCGTTTTCCAGTTGCAGCCGCATAGTGTTCCCACTCTTCGAACGTCACCGCAAAGCGACCAACCGCGAAGCCCTGAGGGATGGTGACGAGGTGGCGCGGGCCTTCATCCGTCGATCGTCCGGGTTCTGCCATTCTACCCTGGTCGCCACCGCTGCCATCCGGCGAGCCCATCCAGAACTGCCCCGCCGGCACCACGACAAGCTCCGGCGCAAACGGCGCATCCTGAAAGATCGCGCCAGTGCGCAGGCGGGACGTTGCCGACGCAAACGGGCTGAACTTGCCGATTTGAGCCCGACGCTGATCGTCATGTCTTGCATGCAAATAGTTTCTCCAAAGTGAGACTTTACTGTCCACGCCAAGGCTCAAGTCGTGGTTCCAATCCGCGGCTTTGCGCAGATCCGTCGTACGACCAAAGCGGGCAGTGCCGGTCAGAATCGCGGGGCTGTGCCATTCGGTTCGACCGCTGTGCAGGACTCGATCGAGTTCGGCTTCGGCCAGAATGGCTGCACCTGTCGTTGCACCGGTAAAGTCGCAACCATGGAGGCGGGCTTCCGACAGATCAAAACCAGTGAGATCCATGCCAGCGAATGAAACCCCTGATAGATCGGCCCTCCGAAGGTCTAGTCCCGGATTGAGGCCGGCCAATGCGATCAACTCGGCGATGTCGTCAGTCTTGGCCTCCGCGACAGTGCGAACCAGCGCGGCCCACTCGCTTTGCGAACGCGTTCTCATCCATCAGCTCCGCGCAAGGTCGTCGGTTTTTTCGGCCACGGCGATTTTGAACGCATAGCTGCACAGGATTGCCCAGTGGATGCGCTGGGGGCCGAAAAGTCCCATCGAGTGCTTGGCAATATGCGCCAACAACTGGCGTTTGCTGGCACCCAGGGGAGTGCCGTTTGCCCCCACAATGGCATCGTCGCCATTGTGGGCCAGAGCCTCGATTGCTGCGCCGGATTGCGCCGGCTGATCAGCTTCGAGGTCGCCATCCTCGACCTCGAAGGTGACGTCGAACTCGTCTCCGACTTGGAGCCCGTCACATCGAAAGAGCCCTTCAAGTGGCGCTGAAACGACCCCGAGTGGGGGACTGCTGGCTTCGATGGCCCAGTTCATGTGATCTCTGCCACCAGCAGTGATTTCGATCGTGTTGGCTTTGCGCTCGATACGAAGCATGCCATCGCTACCGGCAAGTCGCGCCGACATCGGCGGCACCCGCCCATTGCGGCTGATCACCTTGAGCGTGCCACGCCGGACTGCGAGGCGAACACCGATGCGCGTGAAGACCTGACACACCAATTCGCCGTCAAAGGTCCGGTTCTCGGTATCCTGACTGCGCAGGCTCACTCGCACCCAGACGCGCTGCTCCGGATCATCGATCGATTGTGTGCGCTCATCGATCGGCACCGCGATGAACCGCTGCTCGGCAGGATGCAGTGTCTCGAATTCGTCGACAAAATCGTGGCGCGAGCCGACGAGGAATTCAGACCAGCATTCACCGCCCTGTTCAGACGCCACATCGATCGCGTAGACGCGCTGCAGTTTCGCAGCCATCCCATCGCTCAGGCGATTCTCGTCCGGCGTGAAATTGGTGTGGGATTTGACACCGCATGCCCTCGCCAATGTCGGCAGCGACGTCACTTCGATCCCCGAGATACGCCTTGCGATGGCCCGCGCACGGGGCGTATCGAGCAGGTAACGGATCTTGTCGGCAAGCTCGGGTACTGGGTCCGGCATGAGGCTGTCCTGCTGGCTGTTGCTGCCCATCCGGACAATGAGACGTTCGCCACCACGTCGTCAACGAGGACCCTCTGACAGCAACCTGTCAGCGGATTGTCAGGCGCTTTCAGCATCCAGCCGCGACGCAATGGCCCTGTCAGATGGTCTGTGTGCCTGTCTTTGACGGCCGAACATTTCAGAACGGCACAGCGAGGCTCCCCAATGCGCAACCACGGGAGCCAACCATGCGCACTGCCCTTGCTCTTCTGATCCTCACCATCAGTCTTTTGACCGGAACGCCTGCCAGAGCTCAGCCGACTCCAACCGCAGCGATGGCGCACACGATCGACCACCTGATCACCTCGCTCAAGTCCGCCAAAAAACCGATTCCTGCTTGGGCCTTGGACCTGGCGATCCGTGCCATAGACACTTGGAAGACGTTCAAGAACGGCCAGAAATTCGAAGCTGTCGAGGCCATCGTCTTGGCGGCGCTCAAGCAGGTGGTTGAGATCAAGGATCTCGTCGAGGCCGGACGTGAGCTGAGTGAACGCGAATACAAGCTGACGCGCGAACTGCTTGATCAGTACAGCGCTCGTCTCGATGAGTTCAACGCCCGCCTGTCCGCCGTCGAAATCCTGGCGCAGGCGAATGCCGGACAACTCGCGCGATTGCCGGAGGTCGAGCGCATCGCCAAGGCTGCCGTGGCGCAAGTGGTTGAGTTGCGCCAGCGCCAAGACCGCTTGATCCTCGCGACGGCGCCAAAGCCTGCAGCCGTCGCGCCGGTCGTTGTCGTCAAAATCGCCGCGGCGAACCGTGTGCTGGCGCCACAGCCGCAGTCAGCCTGCGTCGATTTGCGGCCCTTCAACATGGCCGACCCGCGCCCCTGTCAGTCCGCGGTCCTGCGCGCCCAGGATGCCGACCACGCGCACAATGTGCGCTGACACAAGCGTCTGCGCGGTCGGGATCATCAGCAGACCAGCGACCGCGCTGTGGAGTTCCCAGTTGCCTCGCCACCAATCGAGGTCGGGAGACGCGGATTGAATGTTCAGAGTCGTTTCCTGATCCGTCGTCACCGCCTCTCAGGCCGCCGCCGAGCCAATTGGCTGAAAGCATCGCTCGGGTGAGCACAATTGGCTTTGCGCGAGGTCGCGTACTTCGCTTTGCGCGAGGTCGCGTTCTGCTACGGTCGGCCTCCAGGGACACGGCAGGACCCGGTCGGATCGTTTGCATGACACCGGCATTGGGCGCGCCTCTGCGAGGCACGACGTCGTGCCACAAGATCACGTGCCACAAGATCATGGACCACGCGTGGCTGCCGTGGCAGTCTCCACGGCACAGATCGTCCAAGTCGAGCGCACGAGCCAATCCTCTGACTATTTTGACCGGTGACCTGACAACTATTCCGCACACCGAGCCCGAGCGGTTGTCTCAGTGATGTCTGTTCGAGGATGAGATGGTGGCGGCTGTGTGGGGCTGAGGAGGTTCAAATGGCGCATGTGCAGAGGCTCAGTGCGAGCGACACTGTGGAATGGCGACTCCGTTGCGACTTGGCCGCGACGTTTCGGCTTTGCGCCCGGGAGAAATGGAACGAGGGTATCGGCAATCACAACAGTGCCGTGATCCCCGGCACCGAATACATGCTGATCAACCCTCGAGGGCTGATTTTTCACGAACTGCGCGCCAGCGACCTGCTGGTCTGTGATCTGCACGGCAACGTCGTCTCGGGCAAGGGTGAGTTGCGTGCGGTCGCCCACCACATTCACTCCCGGATTCACATCGCCCATCCTCAGGCCAAGGTGGTGCTGCACGTGCACCCGCCCTACAGCACAGCACTGTCGATCATCGATGGCGGTCGGCTCGAGATGGCGCATTTCAACGATACCGTGTTCGGTGACCGTATCGTCTACGATGACGCCATGAACGGGGCCGTACTCGACGACAGCGAGGGCGATCGAATCGCGCGCCTCCTCGGCAACAAGACGACCATGATCATGGGCAGTCACGGCGTGACGACCGTCGCCGATACCGTCGCCGATGCCTTCTGCGAATTGGCAGCCGTCGAGCGATCGGCGATGTGGCAGACGATTGCCAAGAGCACAGGCGGCAGACTTCGCCAGTTACCCGATCAGATGCGCAAGGGCCATACCGGTCCTTTGCGCGAGGTCTGGGACAGCGAACTCGAGTTCGCCGCTTATCGCCGGCTGCTGGATCGCAACGAACCAGATTACACCACCTAGAGCATATTTTGGTGAAGTGGCGTCCGGTTAATCGAAGAAAATGCGATCAACATGGTGTCTTGAGCGCTTCCATGAGCCACATATTCTGGCAAGCGCTCTCACGTCCGAAAAACCTGCAACGGCCGTCCACCTTGTGCTCCGTATTGGGAAAGCGCTAGGCTGCCACACCCACCTTTGTCGCGGACGCTCCTGTCCACGGTGGATCAGTTAAGGATCAGCCATGGTTTTCACCCGCTATCCACGCCGATCTCTTGCCATTGGCGCGTTGACCGTCATCGCCGCAGCAACATCCTCCGCAAACGCACAGTTTGCCTGCCCGAAGAAGGGTGGCAACCTGATCTTCGCCCAGGAGGCCAAGGTCAACAGTCTCGATCAGCATACATCATCGACGATCTCGACGCGCAACATCGCCATGAATATGTTCGAATCACTGATGACTCGCGATGAGAACATGGCACCAATCCCTGAACTCGCCGAGAGCGTGACCGAGGCGCCTGACGGCATGAGCTACACGTTCAAGCTGCGCCAGGGCATCAAGTTTCACAACGGCAAGGAGATGACGACCGACGATGTCGTCGCCTCGTTCGATCGCTACGCCAAGGTCGGCATCGACCGCAGTATTCTCGGTGTCGTCGAGAAGTGGGAGGCCCTGGACAAATATACGTTCATCCTGCGCATGAAACAGGCCCAACCGACTTTCCTGGAAAACCTGTCGTCGTTCTCCGTGCCGATTGTCATCGTCCCCAAGGAAAACGCCGACGCGGCCGCCATGCAGCTGAAGCCAGTCGGCACAGGCCCCTGGGAATACGTCGAGTTCGTGGCCGACAGCCACGTCAAGCTGAAGCGCTTCGAAGGCTATGTCCCAGACAAGCGCTTTAAGGATATCGATGGTTTTGGCGGCTACAAGGTCGCCTGCGTGGATACGGTCACCTTCCGGATCGTGACGGAAGCTGGCGCACGTGTGGCCGGGCTGGAGACCGGCGAATTCCATGGCGTCGAGGACCTCCCGGCGAAAGCGCAGGCGCGCCTCAAAACCAATACCAGCATCATCATCAAACCGCTGCAGAACTTCTGGGTACAAATTGCAGTGCCTAACATTTCCGCGCCGCCGACCGACAACCTCAAGGTTCGCCAGGCCATCCAAGCAGCACTCGACATGGACGAGATCATGGATGCCGCGACCGATGGCGCCTATCGTCTCAACATCGGTCTGCAGTTTCCAGGCCAAGCCTTCTATACCGAAGCTGGCAAGAACACCTACAATCTGAAGGACGTGGCCAAGGCCAAGAAGCTGCTCGCGGAAGGCGGCTACAAGGGGGAAAAAATCGTCCTGATGACCAACAAGGACTACGGCAACATGTATACTGCCGCGCTGGTCATGTCGGAACAGATGAAGGCTGCTGGCATGAATGCGGAGTTGCTGGTGCTCGACTGGCCTGCGACTGTGCAGAAGCAGCAAAACTCGGCCGAGGGTTGGAATTTCTTTTTCACGGGATATGGCACCAACACATCGCTCGGCGGCATTGCGGCCTGGCGCTTCCACGCCCATCCGAACAACGCCTATAAACCCAAGGACGACAAGCCAGACGAGGGTTTCATGCAGCGGTTCAATGCGATTGCGAATGGCAAGACGCTTGAAGCGCGCAAGGCCGCCTATGCCGACACGCAGCAGTACGCACTGGATCAGGTCCTGGCGATCCCGTTCGGAACGCTGACGAAGGTCCAAGCTGTGCGTTCCAACATTGAAGGCTTCAAGCCCTTCCGCATTCCGCGCATCAGCAATGTCTGGATGAAGTGAGGTGAACCGGGAGCAGACCCGAAGGTTTGCTCCCGGCACTGGGCGCCCGTAACCGAACTGCGACGCGATACGCTCCTCTCCAAGGCGGTCAATGACACGCTACATTCTCTCCCGATTGCTGCAATCGATCCCGGTGCTGATGCTGGTCAGCTTCATTTCATTCGGCGTCATGAAGTTGGTCCCCGGTGACCCCGCGGTGTTGATCGGCGGGCCCTCGGCAACCAATGAGGATCTCGATCAGATCCGCCGCAATCTCGGCCTTGACCAACCGTTCCACGTGCAAATCAGCCGTTACTACGGAGGCCTCGCCCGCGGCGATCTCGGCACATCGCTGTTGCTTGGAAAACCCGTCCTCGGCGCGGTGATCGAACGCGTGCCGATTTCGCTCTCGATCGCGTTGTACGCGATGGCACTGACGCTGTTCTTTGGCATTGCCTGCGGCGCCCTCGCAGCGCTACGCGCCAACACCTGGGTCGATCAAGTCGCGATGGTGTTCGCGCTCATCGGCGTGTCGCTGCCAAATTTTTGGCTCGGCCTGATGCTGATCATCCTGTTCTCGGTGCATCTCGGCTGGTTGCCAACTGGCGGCTATGTGGCATTCGGCAGCGATCCCGTCGGCTGGTTCAGGACCGCAACCATGCCCGCGGTGTCGCTGGCGCTGCTCCAGATCGGCCTGCTCGCGCGCATCACCCGCTCGACCATGCTCGAAGTGCTGCGCCAGGACTACATCCGCACCGCGCGCGCCAAAGGCATGTCGGAGTTCATTGTGCTTGCCAAGCACGCCTTCAAGAATGTGATGATCCCCGTGATCACAGTCATCGGCGTGATCTTCAGCGTCCTCATCTCCGGCTCGGTGGTGGTCGAGTCGATTTTTTCCGTGCCCGGAATCGGCTCGCTGCTTGGATCGGCGGTGTTGCGGCGCGACTACCCGATGATCCAGGGAGGCTTGCTCTTTGTGGCGACGACACTCCTGTTGCTGAACCTGATCGTTGACGTTCTGTACGCCTATCTTGACCCGCGGGTGCGCTATGACAACAGCCACTGACGCGCAACCAGCACCGATACCGCGCCCGCGCGGCGGATGGCTCAAGCGTCGGCCGACACTCGCCCGTCTCCTACGCCATCGAGCGTTCGTGGCCGGAGCATTGCTCTTTGGTTTCGTGCTGGTCGTTGCCATATTTGCCGACGTGATTGCATCGACGGATCCGACCAAACTGTCCGTGCGCAACCGCTTTAAACCGCCCAGCTTTGAGCATCCCTTCGGTACCGACAACGTCGGCCGTAGCCAGGTCTCGCGCATCGTCTATGGCGCCCGCGTCTCGCTTGCGATTGGGTTTGCGGTTGTGCTGCTCAACGCCGTCTTCGGTGTCATGCTCGGTGCCGTTGCCGGCTACTTCCGTCGCCTCGACAATGTCCTCATGCGCTTTGCTGATGCGCTCATGGCCTTTCCTGCTGTCCTGCTGGCGATTGCCATTGCTGCAGCTCTTGGACCTTCGAGCATGACGGCGGCGATCGCACTCTCGGTCGTCTACATCCCGCGCACGGCCCGCATTGTCAGAGCCTCGGTGCTCGTGGTGCGCGAGATGGAATTTGTGCAGGCGGCCCGCGCGATGGGTGCCAGCCATCTGCGCATCATCTTCAAGCATGTGCTACCGAATTGCTTAGCGCCGCTGATCGTCCAACTGACCTTTATCTTCGCCTATGCGGTCCTGACCGAGGCCGTGCTGAGCTATCTCGGTCTCGGTGCTGCGCCACCGACGCCCACCTGGGGCAACATCATCGCCGAGGGCCGCGACTACATCCGCGAAGCCTCGTGGATCACGCTGATCCCCGGCATGTTCGTCGCGACGACAGTGCTCGGCCTCAACCTGCTTGGCGATGGCCTGCGTGATGTCTTGGATCCACGGCTCAAAGTGATGCAAGGCTGATGATGAGCACGACCGCCGGACCATCTCTGCTCGCGGTGCGCAATCTGCGGATCGGCTTTGACACAGAGCAGGGCCCGATTACGGCTGTCGACGATGTGTCGTTCGATCTGAAGGCCGGCGAGGTGCTCGGCCTTGTCGGCGAGTCCGGCTGCGGCAAGAGTGTGACGGCGCTGTCGATCCTGGGGCTGCTGCCAACACCACCGGCCCGCATCCTTAGCGGCGAGATCCTGTTCGAAGGTGTGGATCTGCTGAAGACCGACATCGGTGCGTTGCGCCGGATTCGCGGCAAGCGCATTGCCATGATCTTCCAGGAGCCGATGAGTTCGCTCAACCCCGTTTTCACCGTCGGCGATCAACTCATGGAGACGATCCGCCGTCACGAAGGCATCGGGCGCGCAGAGGCGCAGAGGCGCGCGATCAAGATGCTGGATACCGTCGGTATTCCCGCCGCGGCCAAGCGTCTCGACGATTATCCGCATCACCTCTCTGGCGGCATGCGGCAGCGCGTGATGATTGCCATGGCGCTCTCGTGCACACCGAGTCTGTTACTGGCGGATGAGCCAACGACAGCGCTGGATGTGACGATCCAGGCGCAGATCCTCGATCTGCTGCGCTCGCTGCAAAGCGAATATAAGATGGCCGTGGTGCTGATCACGCACGATCTTGGGGTGGTGGCGGAGTTCGTCGATCGGGTGGCGGTCATGTACGCGGGTCGAATTGTCGAAACGGCCAGCGTTGTCGATGCCTTCGAGCGCCCGCAGCATCCCTATACTCTCGGTTTGTTGGCGTCTCTGCCGTCGCTCGATCGCGAACAAGAGCGATTGACGGCGATTCCGGGGGCGGTGCCTGGGCCACTCGAGCGGACATCAGGTTGCAGCTTTGCGCCGCGTTGCGAGCGTGCAGTGGCCCAATGCATGACGGCTGCGCCCAAGCTTGTCACGATCGGCCGCGGTCACGGCGTGGCGTGCGTCCATCATGTCGGAGTGCCGGCTGCATGAGTACACCCATGCCGATCGAGCCTCCGCTGGTTGAGGTCAAAGGCCTCTCCAAGCACTTCAGCGCCGCGCGTCGTCTGTTCGCCTTGGGCCCGCGCGCCACGATTAAGGCCGTCGACGGCATCAGCTTTGCCATTCAGCGCGGCGAGACTCTCGGCCTCGTCGGCGAATCCGGTTGCGGCAAGACTACGACCGGGCGCATGTTGATCCGCTTGGTCGAGCCGACAGCTGGGGAAGTGCTGTTCAGTGGCCGCGATATGCTGAAAGCTGATGGCGACGAGCTGCAGGCCTTGCGCCGTGGCATGCAGATCATTTTCCAGGACCCGTACGGCTCCCTCAATCCGCGCATGACCGTCGCTGAACTCGTGGCTGAACCGATGGTCATTCATCGGGAAGGTGATACTGCGTCGCGCACCAAGCGAGTGCAGGAGTTGCTCTCCGTCGTGGGGTTGGCCAGCTATGCGGCAGCTCGCTATCCACACGAGTTCTCGGGCGGCCAGAGGCAACGCATCGGCATTGCCCGGGCCTTGGCCTTGCGCCCGCGCTTCATCATCTGCGATGAGCCGGTGTCAGCGCTCGATGTGTCGATACGCGCCCAGGTGATCAACCTGTTGCAAGATCTACAGCGCGACTTCGGCCTGACCTATCTGTTTATCTCACACGATCTAGGTGTGGTGAAGCACATCTCCAACCGCGTCGCCGTCATGTATCTGGGCAAAATCGTAGAGATGGCGAACAAGCGGGCGCTATATGCCAATCCGCAGCATCCCTATACGCAAGCGCTGCTGTCGGCGATCCCGGTCCCGCGGCCGGGACGCACACGCACCAATATTGTCCTGAAAGGCGAAGTGCCGAGCCCGCTCAATCCGCCCCAAGGCTGTCGTTTCCATACGCGCTGTCCGTTGGTGCAGGATGTTTGCCGCCGCATCGAGCCCCAACTGACGGCGGCGACCGGTGACCACGCCGTTGCGTGCCACTTGATCAACGCTTCTGCCACGCCAGCGACATGAGACGCGCACCGATGTCCAAGCCCACCCGCCTGTCCTGCGAGATCGACTTCACCAAGGACGGCAAGCATGTCGGCTACGTCCGCTTGCCCCACTCCAGCAACATCTCGGCCTACGGCTGGCT
>JAYSUN010000439.1:0-3759 GCA_043719045.1 Hyphomicrobiaceae bacterium
CGACGGGCGCCTGAGTTTTTCCTGTCGAGCCTCCGGCTCTGCGCGTCAAATGGAGGATAAGTCCATGAATGTAAGCACCGTTTTGCGAATCAAGGGTCAGACCCGCAAGGGTGCCGCCATCGTCACTGCCGCCGAAAATTCGACTCTGATGGAGGCAGCCAAGACCCTTGCCGCGCATAGGATCGGCGCGGTTGTCGTGACGACTTCGGATGGTCGTGTTGCCGGTATCTTGTCCGAGCGAGATATTGTTCGTGTGGTGGCGCAGTCGGGCCCCGACATTTTGGCGTCGCCCGTGGCCGATGTCATGACCCGCGCAGTGATTACCTGCACGGAAGATGATAGTATCGACGACTTGATGACAAAAATGACCCGCGGTCGGTTCCGGCATTTGCCGGTGATTGATGGCAATGGCCTCTTGACCGGCGTTGTTTCGATTGGCGATGTCGTCAAGTTTCATGTCGAGGAAATCGAGCACGAAGCCTCGGCGCTGCGCGCGTACATTACCCATTGATCACGTCTCTTGACGCGTTGCTGCAGCGCTGGTCTTGATCGGGTCGACATTGATTTCCGCCTCGATGAGATGGCGGCGACAGGAGACTGCTGTTGTGCCCCAGATGACTTCCGAAGCGGTCGTTCCGCGGTCAGCTTTGCTGCTTGGTGCAGCTGGCTTAGTGCCATTTGTGGCTTGCACGTTGCAGATCTTGGCTCATTGGCCGCTGGCGTCACGCCAGACCGGCCCGGCTCTTTATGCGCTGACGCTCTATAGTGCGGTCATTCTGTCTTTCATGGGCGGTGCGCAGTGGGGGCTGGCCGTTGCAGCGCCGACCGCGCACGCGGATTGGCGGCGTTACGGGGTCAGTGTGCTACCCGCAATCGTGGCTTGGGCTGGGCTCTGGCTCGGGGGGCAAACCGGCATCGTGCTCACAGCCGCTGGTTTTGCAGCTTTGCTGAGCTATGATCTGTGGACAGTTCGACAGTCCGAGGCCCCGGCTTGGTATGGTCGGTTGCGCTCGGGTCTGACCGCCGCCGTCATTGCATGTCTGGCAGCGGTAGCTCTTTGGGGGCCGTTTTAAAGGCCTGATTTTTTGGGCGGGTCGGTGCTTCATTGATTGCGTCGCAAGCTGGTCCCCGCTATGCCTCCGCGCAACCGACTACTCCTTTGGGTGGCTTCCGTTGGCCTGCCCGTAGCCTGGCTGAAATGGACATCGTATGGCAGTCGACGAAGCCACTGTGCGGCGCATTGGGCGTTTGGCCCGCATCAAGATTGAGGCCGGCGAGGTCAAAGGCCTCGTGACGGACCTCAACGGCATCCTTGAGTGGGTCAAGCAACTTGACGAGGTCGACACCGCAGGCGTTGTGCCCATGACGAGCGTCATGCCGATGACACTGCGACAGCGTGAAGACAAAATTACCGACGGCGAGAAGGCTGCAGAAGTGACGGCAAATGCACCGATGAGTGAGGACCATTTTTTCGTTGTGCCGAAGGTGGTCGAGTGATGCGTGCGCTTGGCCTTGTTACCGCTCTGGTCATGGCGTCTGTCGCGGCATTGGCGCCCATCTCGGCATTGGCGGATGTCGATGCCGGATTTCTTGGCACCACGGTCTACACAACGGCTGCCGATTGCCCGCTGTATAGAGCGATCGCAGCCGGGGGGCCGCGCAACCTCAATACGGTGCCGGAGACGCTGTCTGCTAAGGGCTATCGCAGTTGGGAAGGCGGCTGCAGGTTCACGAATATCGTCGAACGTTACAAGGGCCGTCTTTGGACCGTCTCTATGCGCTGTAGCGAGGGTGCAACCGAAAATCTGCCTCGCACGGAAGTCTGGCGCAAGGCTGCCGATGGGTCACTGACGGTCACCGCCGACAAGAAGCCAACCGTCCTGATCGCGTGCACGATTGAAAAGCCGACTGCGAAGAAGAAGTAAAATCATGACCGACCTGACCAAATTGACGCTGGCCGATGCCCGTGACGGCTTGAAAGCGAAAAAGTTCTCATCGACCGAGCTCACCAAAGCGTTCGTTGTGGCCATCGAGCGTGGCAACAAGGCACTGAATGCGTATGTCCTGACGACACCCGATCAAGCGCTGGCTATGGCTCAGATCGCGGACAATAAACTGTCGCGCGGCGAAGGCCGGGCGCTGGAAGGCGTGCCTCTCGGCATCAAGGACCTGTTTGCCACCAAAGGCGTCCGCACCACGGCGTGCTCAAAAATTCTCGGCGATTTCAAACCGACTTATGAATCAACTGTGACTCAGAACCTGTGGGATGCGGGCGCAGTCATGCTGGGTAAACTCAACAATGATGAGTTCGCGATGGGCTCGTCGAACGAGACCAGTTGCTTCGGCCCAGCCGTCAATCCGTGGCGCCGCAAAGGCCGCGATGGCAAGATCGATACGGCCAAGCTGGTGCCGGGCGGCTCGTCAGGCGGATCATCTTCGGCCGTTGCCGCCAACCTCTGTCTTGCCGCCACCGCGACCGACACCGGTGGCTCCATCCGCCAACCCGCAGCCCTCACCGGCACCGTTGGCATCAAACCGACCTATGGCCGCTGCTCGCGCTGGGGCATTGTCGCCTTTGCGTCGTCGCTCGATCAGGCGGGACCGCTCGCCAAAACCACGCGGGATGCGGCGATCATGCTGCGCCATATGGCCAGCTTCGACCCAAAGGATTCAACCTCCGTTGATATCGCTGTGCCCGACTATGAGGCGGACCTAAAAAAAGGTGTCAAAGGTCTGCGCATCGGCGTCCCCAAGGAATACCGCGTCGACGGCATGTCCAAGGAAGCCGAAGAACTTTGGCAGCAGGGCATTGCATGGCTCAAAGCCGCTGGGGCGACGATCCACGAAATCACGCTGCCGCACACCAAATATGCGCTGCCCGCGTATTACATCGTGGCGCCCGCCGAATGCTCGTCCAACCTCGCGCGCTATGATGGCGTTCGCTATGGCTTGCGGGTGCCCGGTAAAGATCTGATCGAGACGTATGAAAACACCCGCGGCGCAGGCTTCGGCAAGGAAGTCAAAAAGCGCGTGATGATCGGCACGTATGTGCTCTCGGCCGGCTACTACGATGCCTACTATCTGAAAGCTCAGAAAGTGCGCACGCTCATCAAGCAGGATTTCGATCAGGCCTGGGCCAAGGTTGATTGCGTGCTGACGCCGACAACACCAAATCCCGCGTTCGCGTTCGGCGAAAAGACCGGCGATCCACTCGCCATGTATCTCGAAGACATCTTTACGGTGACGGTCAACATGGCGGGCCTGCCCGGCATTTCCGTGCCGGCTGGACTATCTTCGCAAGGCACACCTCTCGGGCTGCAATTGATTGGCAAACCGTTTGACGAGGGCACGCTGTTCCGAGCCAGCCAAGCTATCGAAGACGCCGCCGGCCGCTTTACGGTCAGCGAAAAATGGTGGGCGTGAGGCGGCGCAACGCTAAAGCCCCAGCTTTGCCTTGAGGATGTCGTTGACCGCCTGTGGGTTGGCTTTTGCAGATGTTCGGCAGTCTTCAGAATTTATGCTTGATGCCGGCTTGCTTCATGATGGCATTCGCGGTGTGTCGGGACTTGATTTTACCGTCCACTGTCACACTTCGCCGCGTCATCGGACTGTACCAGATGTCATGGTCACCTTTGCCGGAGCGCACGAAGGTGCAGCCATTGTCGAGCAGGATGCGCCGGACATCGCGCTCATAGTCCGCCATCACGCCGCTCTGGGGTTCACCACCCGCGTTGTCTGTTCAGCGATAATATGAATGGG
>JAYSUN010000440.1:0-10757 GCA_043719045.1 Hyphomicrobiaceae bacterium
AGGTTCAGGATGGTGTCCATCATGCCGGGCATCGACGCCCGTGCGCCGGACCGGACCGAGACGAGGAGCGGATGATCGGCATCGCCGAAGCGGGGGCCGCCGACCGCTGTACCAATCGTGGCGATAGCGGCGTTGACCTGGGCCTTGAGGTCGGCTGGAAAAGTCTGTCCGTTCTTGTAGAAATATGTGCAGACCTCCGTCGTGATGGTGAAGCCTGGGGGTACGGGCAGGCCGAGTGAGGCCATCTCAGCAAGGTTTGCGCCTTTGCCGCCGAGCAAATCTTTCATCGCAGCCGTGCCGTCCGAATGTCCGGCCCCAAAGGCATAGACCCATTTGTTGGCGGACATGATCAGATCTCCTGCGGCGATTGAGGCGAATCAAGCGGTTGTCGCTCGATGCAGTAACCGTTTGAGGGGGCAGATGTAAACGCGACGCGGCTGGAAGGCGTTTTTCAGATCCTGGGCGGCGGGCTTGGGGTGAAATCGGGGCCGTCACGTGAGTGCCCGCTGCGCCGCATGAACGTCAGTTAAATGCTGTATTCAGGATTTGATCATACGCCGCGCTTTACCAGTGCTTTACCCTGCTACTAACACTTCCCCGGCGTGAACGTTGGGGCCAGGCGCGCAGGGTCGCCTGGCCTTCACGCCTCGGGCTTTGTGCCCATGCCGGACGTAGAACACCTAGAGCACATGCCGATCCTTCGGAATCGGAATTGCGCTCTAAGTCTTTGCTTGGTCGCATTGTCTACGACGAACCGGAAAGCCACTTCGTCGGAAAATGCTCTAGCGGCTCTTGTCTGGGTGACCCAAGCCCGCGACTGTGCCGAAGCTGGCTCATCGTCCGGCGGCAAACTTTTCATAAGCCGGGTCTGCGCGGTTTCACCCAACCAGGTTGCTTGAGGCGCTGCGGCACACGCCGTCCATAACCGCTTGACCACAGCCGAGGTCGCCGCGTGACATCGTGCCACGAATGGTCTCGATGCTGGCAACAGAACGTCATTTAACACTGCAGGAGCGTCTTGCGCGATGCCTGTCAGGAGGTCGCGCCAAGCGCCCTCTGTCTCCCGCATTACGGCGGGTTGAATTCTTTGTCGTCTTTCCAAGTTTGCGTTACCGCAGCACTATGATCATTAGGCACAATGGTCCAATCTGCAATCCTGACCAGGCATGGCATCGCCAGTTGCCCAAATTCAGCCGTAGGCACTCTATTCTCGGCGGCCCGTCCCGTGCAAAAATGAGTGCGCAGCCAGAACCTCGTTGCATTTCCTTGGCGAGCGTGATGCTATTCAGTCGGTGAACAACAAAGCTAAAAATCGGAGGAAAGACGGCACATGAAGACCGTAACAATGACCGTGAATGGAAAATCAGTCCAAGCTGATGTCGAGCCCCGCACGCTGTTGGTCGAGTTTCTTCGCGAGAGACTGCGTCTGACGGGGACTCACGTCGGCTGCGATACCAGCCAGTGTGGTGCGTGTACGGTTCTGGTCAATGGCGAGGCGATCAAGGCGTGCACGGCGTTGGCCGTTGCGTTTGAGGGCCAACACATCAGCACCATCGAGGCGTTGTCAGCCGAAGACCTCTTACACCCGATGCAAGAGGCCTTCCGCGAGCATCACGCGTTGCAATGCGGGTTCTGTACGCCCGGCATGATCATGACGGGCATCGATATTGTCCGACGCCATGGCAACAAGTTGGACGAGGCCACCATACGCCATGAGCTCGAAGGCAATATCTGCCGCTGCACGGGTTATCATAACATCGTCAAGGCCATCCAGGCTGGTGCCGCCGATATGGTCGGCAAGAACGTGTAACGGAACAGTCGGAGGACATAGACCATGACAGCTACAGGCATTGGCGCATCCGTTCGCCGCGTCGAGGATCGGCGCTTCATCACCGGCAGTGGGCAATACGTCGACGACATCAACCGTCCAGGACAAACCTACGCCGTCTTCGTGCGTTCACAGCACGCACACGCCAACATCAGATCCATTGATATGAGTGCTGCCAAGGCGGCACCTGGAGTGCTCGCGATCTTCACGGGTGCGGACCTCGCCAAAGATAAAATCGGCGGTTTGATCTGTGGTTGGATGATCCATTCCAAGGACGGCACGCCGATGAAGGCTGGTGGCCATCCGGCGCTCGCCATGGGCAAGGTCCGCTACGTCGGTGACCATGTCGCCGTGGTGATCGCAGAGACACTGGCTCAGGCGCGCGATGCAGCTGAGTTGGTCAAGGTCGATTATGAAACCCTGCCAGCCGTCGTTGATGTGGCCAAGGCTCAAGCCGCGGGCCAGCCACAAATCCATGCCGAAGCGCCAAACAACACGGTCTATGATTGGCACCTCGGCGACAAGGCTGCAACTGATGCAGCGTTTGCCCAAGCCAAGCACATCACCAAGATTGATCTGATCAACAACCGCCTGATTCCGAACGCTATGGAACCGCGCGCAGCGATCGGCGAATACGACGCATCATCGGGCGGATTCACCCTCTACACCACGAGCCAAAATCCACATGTCGCGCGCTTGGTGCTGTCAGCCTTTATCGGTGTGGCGCCCGAGAACAAATTGCGGGTGATCGCGCCGGATGTCGGCGGTGGTTTCGGCTCGAAAATCTTTATTTATGCCGAAGAGACGGTCTGCGTCTGGGCTGCCAAGAAAGTCCGTCGCCCGATCAAGTGGACCGCCGACCGAACCGAGGCGTTCCTCTCTGATGCCCACGGCCGCGACCACGTGACGACAGCCGAATTGGCGCTTGATGCCAACGGTAAAATGCTGGCGCTGCGGGCCAAGACCAAAGCGAACCTAGGGTCTTACCTGTCGACGTTTGCGTCGTCGGTGCCAACCTTCCTGTATGCGCCACTGCTGTCTGGTCAATACAACATCCCAGCGATTTACTGCGAAGTCGACGGCATCTACACCAACACGGCACCGGTCGACGCCTACCGTGGTGCGGGTCGCCCGGAAGCAACCTTTGTTGTTGAGCGCCTCGTCGAAGTGGCCGCGCGCGAAATGGGCATTGATCCCGTTGATCTGCGGCGCCGGAACTTCATCAAGACTTTCCCGCACGCAACGCCGGTGATCATGACCTACGACGCTGGCGACTACGATGCATCGATGCGCAAGGCCTTGGAGTTGGCCGACTACGCCAACATCGGCAAACGCAAGGCCGAAAGCGCCAAAAAGGGACTGCTGCGCGGCGTCGGCATTTCCGCTTACATCGAAGCGTGTGGCATCGCGCCATCGGCAGCAGTCGGCTCGCTGGGAGCTGGAGTCGGTTTGTGGGAATCCGCTGAAGTGCGAGTCAATCCGATTGGTACGGTCGAGGTTCTCTCGGGCTCGTTCAGTCACGGCCAGGGCCATCAGACCACATTTGCTCAATTGGTCTCACATCGCTTGGGGATTCCCATCGAGAACGTCTCGATCGTTCAAGGCGATACCGACAAAGTCCAGATGGGCATGGGCACCTACGGCTCACGCTCAGGCGCCGTCGGGATGTCGGCTGTGTTTCGCGCCCTGGATAAAGTGATCGCCAAGGGGACGCGCGTGGCGGCAGCCGTCATGGAGGTGCCGGAAGACGCCGTCACCTTCACCGACGGGGTGTTTCACGCCAAGGCCTCGAACAAGTCGATGACCTTTGGCGAGGTTTCGCTGCAAGCCTATGTCGCCCATAAGTTCGATACCGACAAAATCGAACCGGGGCTTAAGGAAGGTGCCTTCTTTGATCCGAAGAACTTTACTTTCCCCTCCGGCGTGCACATCGCCGAAGTCGAGATTGATCCGGAAACCGGCGTCACTCGCATCGACCGCTGGACCGCCGTTGATGATTTCGGCACGCTGATCAACCCGATGATCGTCGAAGGTCAGGTCCATGGCGGCATCGCGCAGGGCGTCGGTCAAGCCATGTTGGAGGGCGCGGTCTACGACAGCAGCGGTCAACTTCTGACGGCGAGTTACATGGATTACTGTATGCCACGGGCCGACAATCTTCCGTCCTATGTCGTGGCCATGACCCATACAGCTTGCCCGTCAAATCCGCTGGGTGTCAAAGGTTGTGGTGAAGCCGGCGCGATTGCAGCACCGCCCGCCATGATCAATGCCATCACCGATGCGCTCGGACACGAGAACATCGCTATGCCCGCGACTCCGCAAGCCGTTTGGCGGGCCGCGCAATCTGCCGTGATGAAAAAAGCAGCTGAGTGAGGGAGGACTTTCCATGTATGCCTTCGATTATCGTCGTCCCCACTCGTTGAACGAGGCGGATCTCGCCTACAAGGCCATGCCCGGCGCTAAATATCTGGCGGGCGGCCAAACGTTGATTCCAACCCTGAAACAGCGACTGGCTCGGCCTGAGGGGCTGATCGATCTTGGTGCCATTGCGGATCTCAAAAAGATCAGCGTGTCCGGCACAGTCCTGACGATCGGTGCCATGGTCACCCATGCCCATGTTGCTGAATCAAAGGAGGTCGCGGCGGCTTTGCCCGGCTTGGCCAAGCTGGCTGGTGGCATCGGCGACCCGCATGTCCGCAACCGCGGAACCATCGGTGGGTCGGTTGCCAACAACGATCCAGCTGCAGATTATCCAGCGGCGGTTCTGGCACTGGGTGCGACCATCCACACGGACAAGCGCACACTGACGGCTGAGGAATTCTTCAAGGGGTTGTTCACCACGGCGCTTGACGAAAGCGAAATTCTGACCGGCGTCAGTTTCCCGCTACCAGCCAAGTTCGCGTACGCCAAGTTCCCAAATCCTGCGTCTCGATATGCCCTCGTCGGTGTGGCTGTTGCGCAGCGCGGTAGCGATGTGCGGGTGGCCGTTACGGGCGCGGGTCAGGGCGGCGTGTTCCGGGTCCCGGCCATCGAAGCCGCGTTGAAAGCGTCGTTCACGGCGGCAGCAGCTGGCGGCGTGAAAGTTGCGGCAACCGATCTGAATAGCGATATGCATGCGGATGCGACATATCGTGCGCATCTGATTTCAGTGATGGCCAAACGTGCAGTGGCGGCCCTCGCCTAACTTGAAGCGTGCAACGGCGCATGTGGGGACGCCTGCACGCGCCGTTTCTGATTTGGCTCCGAAAGAGGTTGCAATGGCCGTCAATATGAGCGGTGAGTACGTCTTACCCGCGGACAAGGCCACCGTCTGGGCAAAACTCAATGATCCCGAGGTTTTGAAGGTCTGCATTCCCGGCTGCGAAGCCTTCGAGGTTGATGCCGATGGGGCGTTTCATGCCATTGCCAAGGTCAAGATCGGCCCTGTCAGCACCCGCTTCAAGGGGACCGTCAAGCTCTCTGATCTCGATCCGCCCAACAGCTACAAGATTTCCGGCCAAGGTGACGGCGGGATCTCCGGGTTTGCCAAGGGCGGCGCACGCGTGCGCCTGGAAGACGTCGAAGGCGGCACCAAGCTGATCTATGACGTCGAAGCCGAAATCGGCGGTAAGATCGCCCAACTCGGCAGTCGCCTTGTTGCGAGTGTCGCCAAAAAGAATGCGGACGAGTTTTTTGCT
Organism: Hyphomicrobiaceae bacterium; assembly: GCA_043719045.1. GTDB lineage: Bacteria > Pseudomonadota > Alphaproteobacteria > Rhizobiales > Hyphomicrobiaceae > JABFRJ01. The sequence goes on from JAYSUN010000440.1 coordinate 5,506, forward strand.
AATTTTGCAGCCGTGTTCGTTTAAGCTTCGCCAGTTTCTTTCCACTTGTCGGTCAGACGCCGATCGCGCTTCGTCGGGCGACCGGCACCTTCATCCCTCGCGCCGTCAGGTGCCACCTCAAAGTTCCGGTCGCGCGGCGGCGCAGGTGGTGTCAGATCCTTGAACAACGCTGCGGCCTGCTCGGCGTTGCCGCGTTTTGAGCCCGACTGCAGCACCTCGAGAATGCGGATGTAGCTGTTTAAGGAAACCGTCAGGATATCACCCGGCCGGACCGACAACGCCGGTTTCTCAGCCTTTATCTTGTTGACCCGCACTTTGCCATCCGTGACCAATCCCGCAGCCAGCGTGCGCGTTCTTACGACCCGGGCGAACCAAAGCCATTTGTCCAGTCTCTGGGTCCCGGCCGCGGCTGGGGGTAAGCTGTCATCGGGTGGGTCATCAGATTGTGGCATCATCGATCCGTCGGCACGTGCTGTCGCGGGGGCAACGTAGCATTGAGTGATATCGAAGGCAGCTCTGAAAAACCGCTCTTGATCCTCTGGGCCAACGGCGCGATGATGGACAGTGAAGACACGACTGCAAACCAGGGAGGCGCCGCGTGAGCGATGGCGATCCGATTCAATTCAGGCCGCGACTGCAGCTTGTGGCGCAGCACCAGACGACGTCCCAGAACCAGACTTCGGCCCAGAGAGCGCCCAGCGTGGTGGCCTTCAACCGGCAGGAGTTGACGGCCATCCTGGACGTGTATGGTCGCAAAGTGGCAGCCGGTGAATGGCGCGATTATGCCATGGACTTTGACGCTGAAGCCGCCACATTTGCAGTCTACCGACGCGCCAGCGATGTGCCGTTGTATCGGATTGAAAAGTGTCCGAGACTGGCACGCAAGCAAGGCGCGTTTTCTGTGCTCGGCGCGAGCGGTCAAGTCCTGAAGCGTGGCCAGGATCTGTCCCGTGTGCTTGCGATCTTCGACAAGCGCATCCAAGTGGTCACCTGAGCATGCGCAACCAACCCGGACCTGCATCATGAAATTGTTCTACAGCCCAGCGTCGCCGTTCGTGCGCAAGGTGATGATCACGGCGGCCATCAAGGGATTGGACCGCACCATTGAAACCGTTGCGAGCGATGCCACCAAAGGCGATGCCGCTCTGAATGCGGTTAATCCGATGGGCCGCTTGCCGGCACTCGTGGTCGATGGTCAACCGATCCACGACAGCCGTGTGATCTGCGAGTATCTCGATAGTGTTGGGACCGGTCCGGTTCTGATCCCACGCGCTGGCATGGAGCGGTGGCGCACGCTGACGGCCGCAGCGCTGGCCGACGGCATTCTGGAAGCTGCGCTGATCGCCGTCTATGAGCGGCGCTATCGCCCTGAAAACATGGTGGTGCAGTCGTGGCTGGATCGGCAGTGGGGCAAGATCAATGCTACGCTCGCTGAATTGGAGAAACACCCACCGACCTGGAGTACACATCCTGATTATGCGCACGTCACGCTGGCCTGCGCGCTCGGCTATCTCGATTTTCGTCACGGCGGCACGTGGCGAGCGACACATCCGAAACTGGTTGACTGGCTCAAGCAATTTGCAGCGGTGGTCCCGGCATTTGAGGCGACCAGACCAAAGGGTTAAGCATCCCTCCGCCGCGCGACTTTTCAAACCAGGGGAACATGCACATGCCGATTGGCCCAGATAGCGACCGCCGGCGGGCGGCGGCCGTGCGCAGTCACTACGCCAGTTCGGATCTTGAAAATCGGATCCTGGCGGCGCGGCTCGACTGAGCGAGGCGCGTGTCACCCGCCATCTGGATGGTCGCATCACGGCGCTCGGCCGACACGTCTTGATCGGTGACGCTTGGCCCGAGGTTGCCGTCAACATGGCGCGGGGTTTGACCGAGCAGCGCCTGGGTGCGATCCAGGCGATGGCGGTTCGCAAAGGCTGATGCATGTTTGTATTCCTCGCCCAGCGTCTACTTGCAACTGTCGTTGTCATGGGCGTTGTGGGCATCGCCGTTTTTCTACTGGTGCATTTATCACCAGGTGATCCCGCGTCGGTGATCGCAGGCGACAATGCCAGTGCCGAGCAGATTGCTTTGATCCGGGCGAAACTGGGGCTGGATGAGCCATTGTACCGTCAGTTCCTGACCTGGGCGTTCGCGGTTCTGCGTGGCGACCTCGGGCAATCCGTGTTCTCCAACGTGCCGGTTGCCGTCCTGATCGGGCAGCGCGTGTGGCCAACGATCTCACTGGCGTTGGTCACGATGACGTTCGCTGTGTCCCTCGCCGTTGGTATCGGTGTGCTGGCTGCTTGGAACGTCGGCACCTGGATCGATCGCAGCGTCATGATCGCGTCTGTCGTCGCGTTTTCGGTTCCGGTGTTCGTGGTGGGATATCTGTTGATCTACCTGTTCTCGCTGCAGCTGCAATGGCTGCCAGTGCAGGGCTATAAGCCGATGAGTGACGGATTTTGGCCCTGGCTGCGCCATCTGGTTCTGCCAGCGACGACGCTTGGTCTTGCGTATCTGGCACTCATCGCCCGCATCACGCGGGCTTCAATGCTGGATGTGCTGGCCGAGGATTACATTCGGACTGCCCGGGCCAAAGGTGTGAAAACGCCACCGTTGCTGCTGAAACACGCGCTCAAAAATGCGGGTGTGCCGATTGTCACTGTGATCGGCATTGGTGTGGCGCTCTTGATCGGTGGTGTGGTCATCACCGAAACAGTTTTCAACATCCCGGGGATGGGCCGGCTCGTGGTCGATGCCATTGCCAAGCGCGACTACCCGATCATTCAGGGCGTGATCCTGGTGTTCTCGGCGGTCTACGTTCTGATCAATCTCGTGGTTGATTTGACGTACGCGTGGCTCGATCCGCGCATCCGCGTTTGAGCCCTTTCGCGGATCAGGGTTTACCGATTAGAGTCCAAATTGGCGCTTCATCGTGACTTCTCCGCGCGCTGAAAAGACGATGGCGCGTGAACTTTCGTCACGTTTGGCCCAACCCTGTTCGATGATGCGCGTCAAGAGTGCGACGCCGAGTGGGCCGCCGAGGTGGCTCTTGCGTTCGCTCCAGTCGAGACAGCGGCGGCACAGTGGCCCACGGCGGCGCGGCGACATGTCGATGCCGAAGGCGGCGAAGGCGTGGTGGCCTTTGGCAGTGATATCCAGGTGTTCGCCCGTTGCCGCCAACAACCCATCGATCAGGAAGTGGTCGAACAATGCGACGCTAAGATCGCCTGCGAGGTGATTGTAGCAGACGCGAGCGTGTCGCATGGCGGGTTCGCGCGGCCCGGTGCGGGTCCGCAAATGTCCGGCACGCGCCGCGACACCCATCAGGGTCTCGATCAGGTTGGCAACATCAGCATCAGCCAGGCGGAAATAGCGATGCCGTCCCTGCTTGTCCGGACTGACAAGACCCCCGTCCTCCAGTTTGGCCAGATGTGATGAGGCTGTCGCGGCGGTCACGCCCGCCTCATGTGCGAGTTCCGTCGCGGTCAAGGCTTTGCCGCTCATCAAGGCTGTCAACATGGCCGCACGAGCTGGATCTCCAATCAGAGCGGCAACTACGGTAATGTTAGGCCCATCCTTGAGCTGCACATTGGGCTTCATGTGATCTGTGGGCACTGGGTCACCTCGAGTCTGCAATACTTCGATCGTAATCGAAGCATACTGGTTTCGCAAGCATATATAGTTTGAGCACCATCAAACCATGGAGCTGCGCATGTCGATCACCGTGTTCATCCGTTATCAAATCGATCCCTTCCAGCGCGAGGCCTTCGAAACCTATGCCAAGAACTGGGGCGCTATCATCTCGCGTCTCGGCGGCGCGTTGGTCGGCTACTGGATGCCCCATGAAGGGACCAATGACATCGTCTTCGGCTTGATCACTTTTGAGAGTATCGCGCGCTATGAAGCCTATCGGGCGCGCTTGAAAGCTGATCCAGCAGCGTTGGCAAACTTCCGAGAGGCGCAAGAGCGCCGGTATATCCTGCGGGAGGAACGGACGTTCCTGCGCGGGATACCCGAGACGTTGAACCAGCCGGCTATGCCATGACACACCTGAACGACGCTGTGCCGGAGAAGTGGATGGGTGAGCCGGACGGCAGATCGCGCCAAATGGCGACATGGGCGCCGCCGTCGACTGGCTCTAGTCTCGTCGCATGACCAGTGCCTCAGACCATACGCCGCAAGCCGTCGTCATCGGTGCCGGGCCTGCCGGGTTGGCGGCAGCTCTCGCGTTGGCGCGGCGTGGGATCGCAGTCGGCGTTGCCGCACCCTTGCCAACGCCTGAGCGGCTGTCTGCGGACACGCGCACATTTGCAGCCCTCGGTGGTAGCGTTGAGTTACTGAAGCAGCTGGGCGTCTGGCCGGACCTTGCGGATGCCATCACGCCGTTGACGGGGATCCGCTTGATCGACGCACGTGGCGGCTTGTTGCGCGCGCCCGAAGTGCTGTTCGACGCCCGAGAGGCGGGCCTGACAGCTTTTGGCTACAACATTCCGCAGGCAGTGCTGGTCGCGGCTATGACCAAGCAGGCACTGAAGTCGCCATTGATCAACTGGCACGACACGCGCGCGGTCACAGCCGTTACTGCGCGGGCTCAATCTGCTGAAGTTCGCCTTGCCGACGGCTCGAGCCTGCACGCCCAATTGGTTGTGGCAGCCGACGGCCGCAATTCCGTGGGCCGGTCTGCAGCTGGGATCGACGTCAAAGCCTGGAATTACCCGCAGGCAGCTGTGGCTTGCGCCTTCGGCCACACGCGACCACACCACGGGATCTCGACGGAGTTTCACGGCCGCCACGGACCCCTCACCACAGTGCCGATGCCGGATGGGCCTGCCGGTCCGCGCTCCAGCCTGGTCTGGGTGGAAACTCCAGACCGGGCGACTGCGCTGAACGCCATGTCAGAACGCGAGTTTCTGGTTTGCTTGACTGAAGGCTTGCAAGGCTTGCTTGGCGGCCTCATGCAGCTCGAGCCCCGCGCGGTGTTTCCGCTGTCTGGCCTCGAGGCCAAGACCATGGCCCGCCGCCGCATTGCGCTGGTCGGAGAAGCTGGTCACGTGCTGCCGCCGATCGGAGCCCAGGGGCTTAATCTTGGTCTTCGCGATGCCGCGACCCTGGCCGAGTGTGTCGCGGCTGCCGGTGGCACCGATCTTGGCGCTGATGCTGTTTTGGCGGCCTACGCATCCAGTCGCGCCGGGGATGTCTGGACGCGGACCCGCGCGGTCGATTTGTTGAATCGCACTTTGTTGACGTCGGTG
>JAYSUN010000045.1:0-6475 GCA_043719045.1 Hyphomicrobiaceae bacterium
ACCGGCCCGGCTGGCGCCGTCATCGCGGTACGGATCGCAGCCTTCACGGTGCCAACAGCGCTCTGCCCGTCCCACATCCGAAAGTAGGCTTTGGATATCGCTTTCAGCATGTCCGGTTGGCGCGGCACGTCATGGATCGCCGCCCGGTCACGGTCGGCGAATTTACGATCCACCGTCGAGGTTATGTGCAAAACCGGCGAACAAGCCGAAAGCGCTTCGACCGAGGCACCCGCTGCATTGCCAGCACCCGTGCCGGTGCTGGTAACGACGACGCCGAGCAGCCGAGTGACGCGTGCGTAAGCATCAGCCATGTTGAACGCGCCAGCCTCACCGCGCGCCGCAACAAACCGTATTCTTCCCTGCCGCGCGATAGCATCGAGAATCGGCATATTATGGATTGAGATAACGCCGAACACGACTTTCACACCCATGTCTGCGAGCCCGGCTGCGATCATATCGGCGACAGAGATCATGTCTTTTGCAGTGCTCATCGTCGACTTTCAGATATGGCGCGATACGCCGCCGGAGACTTCTAAGCTCGCGCCCGTGATGTAACTGGCAGCTGATGAGCCGAGGAACACGATTGCACGCGCGGCTTCCTGAGGTTGACCGAGGCGGGCGAGTGGGATGCCTTTTTGCGCTGCGAGTTCGCCATACCACTGCTCGCGCGACACAGACTTGTCCGAGCGCACATCAAACCTGCGCTGCCATTGTCCACTGTCGACGAGGCCGAGTAGGATCGAATTCACCCGGATCTTCGGTGCCAATTCGTTGGCAAGGGATTTGGCAAGATTCTGCACGCCCGCGCGCGCGGCCGACGTTGCGACCATGTGAGCCTCTGGTTGGATCGACAGAAGAGAATTCACGATCACGATGGCGGCCTGAGTGCTATTGTCGAGCAGTGGCTTAAAGGCGCGAATCGGGTTGATCTGCGAGAAAAACTTCAGTTCGAGTTCGTCGCGCCACGCCGCGTCAGTGGTGTCGGCGAACGTTGACATGCGGCCCTGGCCGGCATTGTTGACCAGCAAGTCGATTTTGTTTCCGCGTGCATGGCTCCAAGAGGAGACGGACCCGGCAAATGCCGCAACAGCCGCGGGATCGCGCACATCACAGACCTGCGCCAGCAACCGGTGGCCAGCATCAAGACTTGCCTGAGCCGCTGTGAGTCTCCCCTCGTCCCGCCCACAGATTGCGACTTCGGCGCCACTTTCGAGGAGCAATCGGGCGGTCGCCAATCCGATGCCGGACGATCCACCCGTAACGACAGCGATCCAGTTCCTGAGATCAATATTCATCGGTTCAAGCCGCCGCTGGGAAATCCGGGATCCGGGCGCCCCTGCATGACCGCCCGCATGGCCGGTGTTGGCGGACCAGCTGTCTGCCATTGATCCATCGCCTCCGGTTTATCGCGGGGCCAGACCTGCACATTGTGGGTCGCCTCATCGATCTGTTGCACCTCCGAGGTAAACTCGATGACAAAGCCGGATGGCGAGACAAAATAGGCAAACGGATTGTCGCCCGGACCATGTCGCCCCGGGCCCCACGCAGGCGATTGGCCCTTCACCCGCATCCGCCCAATGCCGCGCATAAAACTATCAATCGACGGCATTTCGAACGCGACGTGATTGATGCTTGCATACGGGCTGCGGTTGAGAGCTATGGCGTGATGGTCGGTGTTGCAGCGCAAGAACACCATCTGGTTGGCCGAATAGTCGCTGGTTCGGAAACCTAGGTGGGTCTCGTAAAAATGCTGCGCCGCCTCCATGCTTGGCGTGTTCAAGACAACGTGAGAGGCTTTACGCGGTCGAGCTTGAACGTCACCGCTATCGGCATTTGTCGCAACATCGGCAGAAAAGCGTAGGCGCCGATGATCGGGATCACAAACCATGAATCCAAAACCACCACCCGGTGTCGCCAGCATAGCCGGTGGGGTAACAACTTGAATGCCACCTTGGACTAACTGTTGATGCAGCGCTATCAGCCGTTCCCGGCTCGACATCCCGAAGTTGATGTAGTCGATGCCAAACGTGCTGTCTTCGCGCAGGCCGTAAATAAATGGCTCGTGGCTCGTGCCGCGAAAATAGATCGCACCGTCTCGCTCAACAGCTACCTTCAGTCCCCAGTTATCAACATAAAAGTCGCTCGTGGCAGCGATGCCGGGCGCACGCATCATGAGGCCGCGCAGCGTGTCGACACGGATGAGACTAGTGCCACTCATCGGGCTCTCCTAATGATGTCGTGTGGGGCTGCATCCGCGACGTAGCCGAGATGATGTGAGATACGCTGTGCCGCCGCACGGATCGCTGCATTGATCGTCGCCATGCGCTTGACATCGCCTTCAAAGCTGCGCGTTGGCCCGGTGACGTTAATGGCTCCAACAACCAAGCCAGCGTGATCGAAGATCGGCGCGGCAACCGACGAGATGCCCAGCTCAAAATGCGATGAACTCCAGGCGAGACCCGCAGCACGGTCCACTGCAAGCTGACGAAGCAGGGCAGCAATCGTCGTCGGCGTCTTATCTGTCGCAGCTTTCAAACGCGCACCCGCGAACAGCCGCTGCACAGCCTCAGGCGGCATGTGCGCAAGAATGATCCGACCGAGAGATGTGGCATGCGCTGGCAAGCGACTGCCAATTCTGACATTGCTGACCAGATGCAGATTTGGTGTGCGGCGCACCACATACAGGACTTCGCGCCCCTCCAGCACACCAAGATGTGCTGACAAGCCTAGAGTTTCCGCGAGTTCGCCAAGAATGGGTTCACTGAGTTGCACAATGTCGGCTGAGAACAGCGCTTGAGCCGCAAAACTCGCAAGGCCCAGGCCAAACTTGTAACCCGCCCCGTCACGTGTGCGCTCAATCATACCTTCGGCTTCGAGCGTCGCGACGAGGCGAATCAACGTCGTTCGGCTGATAGCAAGGCCACGCGCACTCGACGAAATATTGCGCAGATCGTCCCCAGCCGCGATACGGCGCATGACCTTGAACGCGCGAGCAACAGGCGGCACGGCGTAAGCCGTGGGCTCGTCTGCGATGATACGGTGCTTCATGCCGGCGACGCTCCCAGAAATGCGGTGATATGCTGAATGATCGCATCTGGTGCTTCGAAGTATGCCGCATGACCAGAGTCAGGAATCGCCGCAAACAGTGCACGAGGGCAGTTTTGGCTGAGGCGCAGCACCTCATAGACGGATTGCGATGCTGCCAGCGGTGTCACCTGATCATCGCGGCCGGTCAGAACAAGCGTCGGCGATTCAATGTACGGCGCATCAACCAGCAGATCACCTTGCGCCAGCGCATGCACCGCCTGACTGTAACCTGCGCGCGTCACTGTCGCCATTGCGGCAGTCACTTTCGCAAGGATATCGGGTTTGGTTTGCGGCGCATGCACGAGTCGCGACGCACGCGAAATTGCGAATTTTTCCGGACCCAGCGCTTCCAGATCAGCAATACGTTGGGCGACAACCGTTGGGAGCGCCGAACCGACTGACACACGATTGCCCAAGGCTGGCGCAAGTAACACGAGCTTGCGGAGACGCCGTGGATAAGCCCTTGCAAATGCGCCTGCAATCAAGCCTCCAAGCGATTGGCCAATAATGTCGATCTGTTCTAGTCCCACATCACCGAGCAATTTTACGATGCGATCAGCGTAGTCTGGCGGAACCGGCTTCGCGCCACTGACTGGTTGGCTCTCCCCGTAACCCGGAGCATCCCAGGCAAGCAACAATGGACCGCGAGGCCACGCCACCATCAGGGCTTCGAATGAAGTCGCTCGACCGCCGATGCCATGCAGAAAAAGAATTGCCTGGCCCGCGTCACCGTCGCGGCGCAGCAGTGTTATGCCGGCACCGGCTGCTCTCATCACGTCTAAAGCGATACCGCTCATGTGAATACAAACCCATTATCTACCGGCAGCGTTTGGCCGGTCAGCGTCAGCGCACCTGGCGTCAGTAAAAACACGACAGTGGCTGCAATTTCTTCCGGCTGCTGAGGCCCTGGCACGGCCCGCCCTGTCTCATAGTGAGCATGACGCTCAACGGGCACATACTCCGTCGATTGCGTTCTCAGAAGCCCCGGCGCAACACACGTGATACCAACGCCCCTGGGTCCAAGTTCGCGCGCGAGCGAGCGGGTCATGGCGATGACCGCCCCCTTGCTGGTGACATACGACAGCAAACGGGGTGCCCCCCATAGGGCTGTGTCGGAGGCAACGTTGACGATGCGTCCGCGTTTCGAGGTTTCCAGCATGGGCGCGAATGCCCGCGTAACCAGCCAAGTGCCGCGGACGTTGACAGACATCACGCGATCCCAGTTCTCGATATCAATCTCGTCAAACAACTTGCCGCCAATGCCGGTCGCAATTGCTGCGCAGTTGACGAGGCCATCGAGTTGGCCCTCTGTGGTCAGAACGTCGTCCGCGAAGCACCTAATGGATGCGGGCTCTCCAATGTCGGCTCTGACGAAGCGCGCAGCATAACCAGCGCGCTTCAGCGAAGCCACTGTTTCCGTCCCTTCATCTTCAAGTACATCTGCGATCACGATGGTGGCACCTTCCGCTGCAATCGCACGCGCCAAAACTGCGCCTAGCCCGCGAGCGGCACCAGTTACAATCACCACATATCCCTTCAGCTGCATCGTTACTCCGCAGCCTGTTGATGTTGACCAGTCTCGGCCTCGATCTGCGCTCGAGCCGCCTGCTTCAGCATCGTGCGAATCCGAGACACGCCAACGTCGTGTTGATAAAGCATCTCACGTTTACGCGCGTCGTCCGGCATGTTCTCCAGCATTTCCCGGTCTTGCTCCAGCACGTCCCAATGCCGCGGCTCAAGTCGAGCGCGATACAGAAATCGCCACGCATCTCGCGCAAATCCATCAACCTGCCGCAACCGCCAGAAGTACACCCGGCACGAGCGCTCGGTCACCGGTGTGACATATCCCATGATCCGGAACGGGCCACCTGGGCCAGCGGCAGCCGGATAAGGGATATCAAGGCGACAATACATCGTCTCGTCACGCACTACCACGTCAGTCCAGTCGAAGTTATCGCCGACCTGGGCCACCCGGCTAACCAAAAAGCCTTCCTGCGTCTTCGACAGTTTCATCACGTCCTGCTTAGAGCCAAACGCAAGGGTAAACGAATTGGCGTGTAAATAGCAGCCGTGCATCGGATCGGCGAGGTTGTCGAGTGCGTAGCGATAATTGCAATCCCAAGCGGCAGCACAGAGGAAACCTGTCCAAGTCGGATCGGCGAATTCAGTAGGCAATGACAGCGGTGGCGCCTTCGGTCGAGCGACACTCGGTATGTAAACAAACACTGCGTCGCTCGATTCTTGCACCTCATAAGCTTTGACCGCGCTGCGACCCTCAAGTGGGCAATCGGGCATGGCTGGCACTCGCACAATAGTACCGCCGCCGTCGAGCGTCACGCCATGATAGCGGCACGCGATATTGCCGTCGTGCACCTCGCCGCGAGATAGTTTGGCACCACGATGCGGGCAAAAATCTTCAAGCGCGTGGGCTTTTCCTGTAGCATCGCGCCACAGCACGACGGTCTGGCCAAGCAGCATCGTGCCGTGCGGCACGTTTTGTTTCACCTGCACAGATTTGGCCGCGATGTACCATTGACCGAGTATGCCACTGTTAACTCGGTTCTCGATGCTGATGGGGAGATCGAACGCAGATGGCGTGCTCATGGCTCCGTCCGGCGGTTGGGTTGATGCGGTTGAGATACTGATGCTGAGGCGCTGCGGGTAACCTGCGCGAAGTCCGACTGGTCTTGATGCAATCAATGCCGGATGCCGCGCAGATTTCGTTGTTGTACTCGTCGTCATGTTCGTGGGCCGCGCGAACCTGACTTGCATTGGGACTGATCTATTTCTTTGGACGCTTAATCTTGGCGACCGGATGATCCGGCGGATAGCTGGGCGTCACCGGCTTCGGATTGCCGATCATGACGCACATCAGCGCTTCCTCAATGCCCTCATTGATGAGTCCACGATACACACCCGGTGGCACCGAAATGCAATCGCGCTCGCGCAACACGACATCATGGCGCTGACCTTGATGCTCAACAAAGATACGCACTTTGTTGCCCTTCAGAATGAAGAAAACTTCCTCCGCATCGGTATGGAGATGTGAAGGCCCTTCGCAGCCTGCAGGCAGGATCATGGTGGTCAGCGTAAAATTCTCCGCCTTGATGGCATTGTCATCAGCAGCAACGCCAGTAGCACCGGTACCGATGTAGCGAAGCTGCGCACGCCTATACTTCGGATCGAGATCGGCCTGGAACTTTAGCGCGTCCCAATCTGGCGTGCGGGTTTCGTAGCGGGCCACGCGACTGTTGATCCAATCGCCAAGTGACTTGCCATCGGGAATGGTCACAGTTTCAGGGCGTATTTCCGGGAAGGGTTTAGGATTGTCCATGAAGGTTCTCCTTTGCAGCTGAAGGGACAGACCCACGGGTCGGACCCATACGAG
>JAYSUN010000441.1:0-10748 GCA_043719045.1 Hyphomicrobiaceae bacterium
GGTGCTGCGCTCGCCGCGTCATCCGTACACGCGCGGCCTGCTCGACTCGCTACCGGCAATGGCGAAGCGTGGGTCTGACTTGCGACAAATACCGGGCTCGACGCCCTCGATGCTGAAGCTACCGCCGGGCTGCGCTTTTCAGCCGCGTTGCCCGCAACGTGATGCTGTCTGTGGTGTTGCGCCGCTGCGTGTCGATGAAGGCGCGCGCGGGCATCGTTGCCACCATCCCCTAGCGGCGGAGACCGCATTATGACAGCCGCAGCCGAGCCACCACTTGTGACAGCCGAAAACATAACCCAGCGCTTCGCACCGACTTTATCCATCGGCGAACGGATTTCTGTGCGCTTCGGCAGCAACGTCGAAACCCGTACCGTCCATGCCATCGATGACGTCAGTCTGGTGATCCGCAAAGGTGAGGTGCTCGGCTTGGCCGGTGAATCCGGTTGCGGAAAATCGACACTCGGCCGCATTATTGCGGGCATTCAAAGTCCAACCGCGGGACGCGCACAAATCGCCGGTGCCACTGTGATGGGGATGGGCAAGAAACCGGTCAAGACCACCACGCGCGTGCAGATGGTGTTTCAAGACCCATCACGGAAGGACCGCTGGCGCATGGCCTTGCGACGCGAGCCAATGCTGCCGACTATGCCGCGCGCTGGTTGACCCAAGTGGGCCTCGATCCAGACGTCGCCCAGCGCTTTCCACATCAGTTCTCAGGTGGTCAACGACAGCGCATTGCGATTGCGCGCGCACTCGCGATGCAGCCAGACGTGATTGTTTGCGATGAGCCAGTTGCCTCTCTCGATGTGTCGATTCAGGCGCAGATTATCAATCTGTTTCTGAAACTGCGACGCGATCTCGGGCTGACTATGTTGTTCATCAGCCATGATCTCGGCATCATTCGGCACGTCTCGGATCGGATCGCAATCATGTACCTCGGCCGTATCGTCGAAACAGGCACGACGGACGCTGTCTTTGCGCATCCCCGGCATCCCTACACGCGCGCCCTCCTCGACAGTGTCCCGCTGCTGCGGCTCAACGACCACGACGTCGAGTTCCAACCGATCCAAGGGGAATTGCCGTCACCGTTGTCCCCGCCGCCCGGTTGTCATTTCCATTTGCGTTGCAGCCACGTCCAAGCGCGCTGCAAAGCCGACGTGCCACGGCTGATGTTTGAAACCGACGAACGCGCCGCCGCCTGCCATTTCCCAATTTGATGGCCAACGCGCGCGCTCAACCCGAAGCGTTTGCGCCCAGTGCCTGCTCGAGATCGCGAATCAGATCGCCGACGTTTTCCAGGCCGACCGACAGACGCAACAGGTCTGTTGGGCAAGGGCTGCCCGCACCTTCTATCGACGCACGGTGTTCAAGCAAACTTTCGACGCCACCAAGTGATGTCGCTCGTTTCCAGATTTTGACGTTGGCGGCCGCCCGCACAGCCGCAGCCTCACCGGCACGCACACGGATCGACAGCATGCCACTGAAGCCGCCGGTCATCTGCCGGGCTGCAACGGAATGGCCCGGATGGCTCTCAAGTCCGGGATAGAGGACACCCAGGACCCTTGGGTCAACTGCAAAATGCCGGGCAATTGTGAGCGCCGATTGCGCCTGATGCGCGACGCGGATATGCAACGTCCGCAGACCCCGCAACAAAAGCGCGGCCTCAAACGGGCCGAGAATGCCGCCAAGCATTTTGCGCAGCCGCACCGAGCGCTCGAAATAGCCGTCCTTGCGCGCAAACGTCAGCGCTCCCGCCACGACATCGGAATGGCCGTTCAGATATTTGGTCGCCGCGTGCATGACCAGATCCGCGCCATGTTTCAACGGTTGTGTCAGCACTGGCGTCGCAACTGTGGAATCCACGGCCAGCATGGCACCCGCCGCATGCGCGAGCTTTGCCGCGGCTGCGATATCCGAAATCGTCCACAGTGGATTTGCTGGCGTCTCCAACCAGACAATCTTGGTCTGCCCAGGCTGAATAGCAGCCGCTATCGCCTCCAGGCTTGAGGCATCGACAAACGTCACTGTCACGCCGTGGGACGCGGCATCCTCCTTGAGCCACAGCTTCAATGCCCAATACATCACCTCTGGCGCCACCACATGACAGGGCCGCTCCAACGCCAGAAAGGCGGTGGTTGCAGCCGTCATTCCAGAGCCCGAGATGAGCGACGCAACCCCGCCTTCCAAGGTGGTCAAGACGTCTTCGCACTGGCGCACGGTCAGATTGTCAGGGCGGCCATAGATAAAGCCCTTACGATATTGATTATCGGTATCGCGAATGTAGGTCGTGGCGACATGGATGGGCGGCACCACAGCGCCAGTCTCGGACTCGATGACCCCACCAGCTTGGGCTGCAAACGTCTCAGGCTTCACGGACTTCGGATCAAGGGGCATGGGCTCGGTCTCTGGGGGTGTTGCCTGCTTATGTCGTTGCAATGACAGTCAAAGCAAGGGCCGCACAAAGCCCGCGACAAAGCCCCGCAATATTGTCTATGCTTGCCCAACGGAAGTGCCTGGGGGAGTTAGCGACATGCGTGTGACGGATTGGAGCCAGTGGGGGCGCGCGATCGACTACCTGTTCGGGCGCAATGCGCTGATCGGCCTCGCCTCGCTGATGTTGTTGATTATCTCCGGCTACGCCACCTGGGCCGGCATGAACGACTTCATTGTCGGCGCCGCGTCCGCCGCCAAAGGCCGGGATGTGCCGGGCGGGTTTAACGTCTCCCACACCAACCTCGTCATCGCCGTCACCATCGCGCTCACCTTTCTGATGTGGATCGCCTTGCGAGAATCCATCGGCCGCGGTCGCCCGTGGCTCCACCGCGCCATCACCGTCCCACTGTACATCTTCCTGGTCCTCTGGTCCGTCGGCTTCGGCTATGGTTTCTGGTGGAGCTTGATTGCGGGCGAAGAAGCTACTCGGACCGGATTGGCCGCTCTGCAAGAAGACGCGCGCGATGCAGGCAACGCCATTTCGGCTCGCCTTGATGCGGTCAAAACCCAACTCGAAAGCGTCGTGACGTGGTCCGACAGCCAGATGAACCGCGAAGAAAGCAGCGGCGGCAGTTGTGGCGTCGCATCCGGTGCGGGCCGTGGGCCGCTGTACAATGCCCGGCGCGGGGTGCGCGATGGCGTCGCCTCGTTGCGTGACAACGTCAACAAGACCTGGATCGGCCCTGCCCAAGCCGATCTCGAAATCCTCCGGCAGGCGGCGCAAGGCCTGGAGGCTGGCAGCGCCGAGGACCGCCAGAAGCAGTTTGATAGCAAATCCGCCACCATCCGCGGCACAGCTAAAAACATCGCCACTCGCTCCAACGAACTTGGTGCCTCCACCGCCAACGAAATGCGCGCACTGGCCGAAGCCGTGTCCAAACAAGGCCAAGCCGGTGCGTGCTTTGATCCGACCCTTGCCCAACGTTTGCGACAGGCCGCCGACCAAGCCGCAGTCCCGGTGAAGTTGCAGTTGCGGAATGTTGTTTTCAATGAGGGCCCGGCCGGCGTTGCCAATGCGGTCAAGAATCTTTGGACCAACCTCGGCAGCTACTTCAGCAGCCTAGCCAGTTACATCTTCAGCGGCGGCAAAACCTCGGGCACCCACACCAATGCGGGTGAACCAATCACCGGTCGGGACATGATCGCATTGCTGGCGACCATCGGCATTGACTTGGGTCTGTTCGTCCTCGCCCTCCTTGACCGGCCGGGACCACCGCCCGCCGAGCGCGATGCTTTCGTCACCAATCAAGCCCGCCTGCATACCGTACCGGCCCACGTCCGGCGCGAGCTGGAGGCCGCGTTCCGCACCGCCGTCGCCCGTGCCCCAGATGTCAACATGGAATGGGTCCGACGACATTTCATCCACCACAATGGCGGCTCTTCTGTGGAAGGCGCGCGCAAGCTCATGGCCCTCGGGAATGCCCGCACCACCAACGGCTCGTACTTCGTTATTCCCAATCTCTATGGCGTCGAGAAAGGCAAAGACGAAAAGACCAGTGCCATCTCCAAAAAGGAGGAATTATGGGCCCTGGCCCTCAACCAACTCGCAGGCGTCATGGAAGACGTAAAACTCATCCGCTCGGTCACGCCCAGCGAGTTGAAAGCCTTCCTGGAAGAAGAATCCCGCGGCAGCCTCAGCGATTTATCGGTCGCGCGCAAGAAATGGCGCGAGCAGCACAAGGACGCCGCTGACCCATCGATCAGCGTCACACCAATCCGCAATCACGGGCTGCTGTCAAAGGCTGAGCGGGCTCTCGACATCGCCGGCTGGAGTGCCAATTCGAAGCGTGATGTTGAAGTCTTCAAGCTGGTCGATGTGGACGGATTGACGCCACTGCTGAGCCTGCTCAACGACGCCACACTGGAGCAACCTTTGCCGCTGCCACCGGCCCACGCGACACCGACTGCCGCAGCCCCGGGCCAAGCATGACCGCACGCGATTTCTGGCAAGTTGCAGCTTTGACTGCGATCCTCGGCGCGCTGCCGCTGTTCAACTTGCCTAACACCGCCATCAACTTCCTGGTGACGACCCTCATCATCACGTTGACGGCGCAAGGCTGGAATATTCTGGCCGGCTATTGCGGACAATACTCCTTTGGACATGCCGCGTTCTTCGGTACGGCGACGTATGCTGCGGCCGTGTTGCAGACCAAACTGGGTATCAACGCCTGGATCGCATGCGCCGCCGCCATCTTGGTCGCCGCGGCCGTCGGATGGATGATCGGCGCGCTGGCCTTTCGAGCGGGCCTGCAGGGCTCCTACTTCGCACTGGTCACGCTTGCCTTCGCCGAAGTCTTCCGCATTCTCGCCAACGCCTGGAGTCTGACGGGTGGTGCGGCAGGCATCCTCGTGCCGTTGCAGGCCGAGCCCGTAAACTTCCAATTCAAGAGCCGAACCGTGTATTTCTACATCGCTCTCGGCTTGGTTGCGGTGGTGATGCTCCTGACCCGCGCACTCGAGCGTCGACGCCTCGGCGCCTACATGATCGCGGTGCGTGAAAACGAAGCTGCCGCGAAAGCGCTGGGCGTCGATACTCTGGCGACCAAACTCTGGGCGATCGCCTTGTCGGCGGGGATTACCGGTGCGGCAGGCGCCCTCTATGTGCAATATTTTCTGTTTGTCGACGCAGGCATTGCATTCGGCAGTCACGTCTCGGTCGAAGCCCTGGTTGCGCCCATCGTTGGCGGCCTCGGCACGGTCTTCGGCCCCGTCATCGGCGCCCTCGCACTGCACGGGATTAGCGAACTCACCAAGCTCTACGCTGGCCGCGTCCCCGGCATCGATCTGGTGATCTTTGGCACCATCCTCGTACTGAGCGTTGCCTTCGCGCCGCAGGGTTTAATCGGCCTGTGGCACCGCCTGTCTGGGAGCCGAAACGATGCTCACCGTTAACGCGGTCACCAAACGCTTCGGCGGGCTCATCGCCGTTGATGCCGCCAGCCTGACCGTCTCGGCTGGATCGATCACCGGTTTGATCGGCCCGAATGGCGCGGGCAAAACCACGCTGTTTGCCGTCATCTCCGGCTTTGAGGCGCCATCGTCCGGCCATGTCCATTTTGGCGGCCAGGATATCACGACGTTGCCCGCCCATCGTCGCGCCCGTCGCGGCATCGCCCGGACGTTTCAAATTGTCCAACCCTTCGCAGGCCTCACTGTGCGCGAAAACATTGCCGTTGGCGCCTATTTGCACCAAGCCAACAGCACTGCTGCGCGAGCGGCCGCAGACGACGTTGCCGCCCGCGTCGGGCTCACCGATCAACTCCACAAACCCGCGGCCGATCTGACGGTCGGCGGGCGCAAACGTCTCGAACTCGCGCGCGCCCTCGCGACGCAGCCGAAACTTCTGCTGCTCGATGAGGTGCTCGCCGGCCTCAACCCATCCGAGATCCGCGATATCATCCCGGTGGTGCGTGCCATCCGGGACAGCGGCGTCACCATTCTGATGATCGAGCATGTCATGCAGGCTGTGATGAGCCTGTGCGATCCGATTTACGTCCTTGCCCAGGGCCGCATCATTGCAACCGGAACACCGCAGGACATCGCAACCAATCCGGCGGTCATCGAGGCCTATCTGGGCAAGGGCGCAGCTGAACGTCTCGCTGGAGGCGCTCATGGTTGAGGCACTCCTGGATGTGCGCGGCCTCGTCGCGGGTTACGGCGTCCCGATCTTACGCGGCCTTGATCTCACAGTCGCACCCGGCGAAATTGTCGCCGTCCTCGGCGCCAACGGAGTTGGCAAAACCACACTCAACAAGGCACTGTCGGGATTGATCAAAGCCGACCATGGCACGATCCGATTTGGCGCCGATGACATCACCAATGCGCCACCGCGGGACATTGTCGCTCGCGGCCTGATCCACGTGCCGGAAGGGCGCAAGATTTTTCCAAACATGGCCGTCGAAGACAATCTCGTGCTCGGCTCCTACGCGCGCGCCAAAGCCAATCGCGCCGGCAACCTCGCACGGGCCTATGAGACATTCCCCCGCTTGAAGGAGCGGCGCGCGCAGCTGGCGGGAACGCTTTCGGGCGGTGAACAGCAAATGCTCGCCATCGGCCGCGGCATGATGGCCGAGCCGGTTTTGCTCATTCTCGATGAGCCGTCACTCGGGCTTGCGCCCAAATTGGTCGAGGAGATGTTCGCGTTGATCGGCCAGATTGCGCGCCAAGGGCTCGCCGTGTTGCTGGTCGAACAGAACGTGGTGCAGTCACTGGAGCTTGCGGCCCGAGCCTATGTGATGGAGAACGGCGCTATTGTCCTGTCAGGCGCCAGTCGCGATCTGGCCCGGGACCCGCAACTCCGCAACTCCTATCTTGGTGTTTGAGCCTCTGATGACAACCCTCGACCCCGTTACCCTCGCGGTGCTGAAAGGCCGGCTAGAGCAGATCGCCAATGAGATGGACGCGACCCTGTATCGGTCGGCGTTCAACCCGATCATTGCGGAGGCGCACGATGCCTGCCACGGGCTGTATCATGCCGCATCCGGCGCGACCTTGGTGCAAGGCACCAGCGGCTTGCCGATCTTCGTCGGTGCCATGGCGTTTGCTGTCAAAGCCGTTATCGACCGGGTCGCACGTGGCACGACCAACAATCCGGGCGACACCTGGATCTTCAACGAACCCTTCGAAGGTGGCACCCATCTCAACGACTTTCGCCTCGTCCGTCCGGTGTTCCGCGATGGCCAGTTATTTTGCTGGCTGGCCTCCGTCGGCCACTGGCTCGACATTGGGGGTGGCGTTCCCGGCGGCTACAATCCGAAAGCCACCGAGGCGTTTCAAGAGGGCGTCATTATTCCACCGGTGAAGCTGTTCCGTGCGGGTGAGTACCAGCCGGATATCTGGGAGATCATCAAATCCAACACCCGGCTGCCGCAGTCCAATTGGGGTGATCTCAATGGCCAATTGAACGCGCTTGATCTTGGCGAGACGCGCTTGCATGCGCTGCTCGATCAATACGGCGACGCCACGGTGACGGCTGCGTTGGACGCATTCACGGCTCGTGCTGAGGCCTTGATGCGGGCCGAGATCGCGGCACTGCCGGATGGCACCTATAGCTATGACGACTTTCTTGACAACGACGGCATCACCGACACGCCGATCCGCATTGCGCTTGATGTCACCATTGCGGGCGATGCCATGACGCTGGACTTTGCCCGCTCGTCAGCACCCTGCAAAGGCCCACTCAACATCGCCCGGGCGACCACCGTCGCCTGTTGCTATGTCGCGCTGAAGCATGTCTTCCCACATGTCCCAGCGAATGCCGGCGTCCTCGCGCCGATCACGTTCAACATCCCAGATACGACAGTTCTCGCAGCCGGCGCGCCAAAGCCAATGGCAGGTTACACCGAAACCATTTTGCGCGTTATCGACTGCGTGTTCGGCATCTTCGCACAGATCGCACCCGAGCGCGCCAACGGCTCTCCCTATGCCACCATCAACGCGCTGTCACTTTCAGGCGCACGCGCAGATGGGCAACGCTGGGTGATGTTCTCGTTCTTCGGCGGCGGCCTCGGCGGCAATCCCGAAGGCGATGGCCTCAATCACGGCAACAACCCGATCTCGACCGCGACCATCCCGCCCGCTGAAATTCTCGAGGCGGCCTATCCCATCATGTTCACGCAGTGGGCGCTGAGACCAGACTCGGGCGGCGCTGGTCAACATCGCGGTGGGCTCGGCGCCATCTACGAGATCGAGGTTCTCAATCCTGACGGCGCCGACGTGTCGCTGATCGGCGAGCGCGGCAAATTCCCGCCGTTCGGCGTCGGTGGTGGCGGCGCGGCGGCCCTCAACCGTTTTGTTTACGACACGCCCGGTGGCCCGAAATCTCCGCCGATGGTGACCAAGATCACCGACATCCATATCAACCGGGGACAACGGGTGCGCCTTGAAACGCCCGGCGGCGGCGGCTATGGCCCACCGGCCGCGCGGACCCCTGAAGCAACAACCAGAGACGTCCAGCTTGGCTATGTCAGCGCGACTTTGGAGCGCGAATGATGACGGCCAACACCCAGCCTCCCCGCAGCGTCGTCGGCGTCGATGTCGGCGGCACATTCACCGACCTGTTCTTCTTTGATGCGGGGACCAATACTTTTCAAACCGCAAAGGTTCCATCGCAACGCGGCGACGAGGCGAAAGGCTTTATGGCCGGGCTCAACGTCCTTGGCAGCGTGGCGCAACTCGGCTCGATCGTGCACGGAACCACGGTCGGCACCAATGCGTTGTTGGAGCGCAAGGGTGGCAAGGTTGGCGTCATTACCACAACGGGTTTTCGCGATGTGCTGGAAATGCGCCGCCGAGACCGCCGTCAAACCTGGGGCTTATGGGGCGAATTTCATCCGATCGCAGATCGGGATATGCGCTTTGAAGTCGATGAACGCATGCTCGCCGATGGCACCATCCGCCGCGCTGTCGATCTCGCACAGGTTCGAGCCGCCGCCGCACAACTGATCGCCAAGGGTGCCGAAGCCTGTGCCATCATCTTCATCAATGCCTACGCCAACCCCGCTAACGAAGTTGCAGCATTAGCCACGGTCACGGCGATGTGGCCCAACGAACACGTGGCAGCCTCACACCAGATTCTGAATGAGATCCGCGAATTCGAACGCGCCTCGACCACGGCCATCAACGCAACTCTTCAGCCTGTCGTCGGCAACTATCTGTCGCGCCTTGAAACTGCGCTCGCAGCCGGCGGCTTCACCGGCCGGTTCCACATTGTCCAATCCAACGGCGGCGTCATGTCGACGGCGACCGCACGGCGCTTACCGGTCCGCACCGCCCTGTCTGGCCCGGCCGCCGGTGTCATGGCCGGCCAAGCCATTGCCAAAGCTGCGGGCTATCCGAATGTGATTACGGGCGATGTCGGCGGCACGTCGTTTGACGTCGCATTGATCGCCGACGGTGCCGCATCTCTGGCACTTGAAACCAAGCTCGATTTCGGCCTGGTCATCCGCACACCCATGATCGAGATGACGACCATCGGCGCCGGTGGCGGTTCCATCGCGCGCGTGGATAAAGGCGGCTTGCTGGAGGTCGGCCCCGAGAGTGCCGGCTCGCGTCCCGGACCGGCGTGCTACGGCCAAGGCAACACGCACCCAACATTGACCGACGCCAACCTGTTGCTCGGCCGCATTGCAGCTGAGCGTCCGATCGGCGGCTTGGCCCGGCTTGATGCCGAGGCCAGCGCCGCCGCGATTGCAACCCACGTGGCACAACCGCTTGGCCTTGATGTCATGGCCGCGGCGGAAGCCATCCTGCGGGTCGCGAACGCACGCATGGCCGACGCGATCCGGCTGGTTTCGGTCGAGCGCGGGCATGATCCGCAGCAGTTCATGCTGATGCCGTTCGGCGGCGGCGGCGGTTTGCATGCCGGTGCGCTGGTGATTGATTGCGGACTGAAGGGCGCGTTGGTGCCGCGTTTTCCCGGCGTCACATCAGCGCTGGGCTGTGTGATCGCGGACATTCGGCATGACGGCATCGAGACCGTCAACATGCTGCTGGAGAGCCTCGACGAGGCCGCGTTGAACACGCGCATGGCAACAGCCGGCGACGCCGCACGCGCGGTCGTCACGGCTGCGGGTCTGGAGGTCATCCGCACCGACACCATCTTCGAACTCGATATGCATTACGTTGGGCAAACGCACACGGTTCCAGTCCCGATCACGCATCCCGTCACACAGGCCAGCATCCGCGCAGCCTTTGACACGGCATATGCTCGCGTTTTCAGTCGTTTGCTCAAGGGCATTCCGGTCCGCATGCTGGCCCTGAGGACAGCAGCAGTTGGCCGCCGCCCGGCCTTCGATCTGACAGCCTTGGCACCATCGTCACGGGCAACACTTGCTGGCGCACAGCGTGGCTCCCGCAACGCCTGGTTCAACGGTGCATGGCATAATGCATCGCTGTGGCAACGCCTGGATTTACCCGTCCATGCTGTGGTCAACGGCCCCGCAATCCTGGAGCAGCCGGACGCAACGACAGTTGTAGAGCCGGGACAACGCGCCCGGGTCGACGCGTTAGGCAATCTCATCATTGAGAGGTTGACGTGACGGCGATCATCGCATCCGCAGCAGGCGCGACCTTCGATGCTGGGGCTGATGTGGTCATTATCGGCGCGGGCGCAGCCGGCATGATCGCAGCACTTTCCGCCAAAGCCAGTGGCGCAAACCCCGTGATCATCGAGCGCGACGCCGTTCCCAGCGGCTCGACGGCATTGTCAGCAGGCCTCATCCCGGCGGCGGGAACCTCGTATCAAGCCAAACAAA
>JAYSUN010000442.1:0-3754 GCA_043719045.1 Hyphomicrobiaceae bacterium
CGGCTGCAATCCGCCGGACCAGCCGATAGGCGCTTTCGGTCGAATGGCGCGTTGCCCCCCTCATGGCACTGCTCCCGGCGCACAGAAATGGCGGTACAGCACGCCGATGATCTCCTTCGCAGCCGGATGGCTCAAGGAGTAATGCACAAAATGGCCCTGCCGCTCCGCGCTGACCAGCTTGTCGAGCCGCAACCGAGACAAGTGCTGCGAGGCGAGGCTCTGCCGCATGCCGGTTGCCGCGCAGATTTCCGTGACCGTCCGCGACTCTTCAGCCAGCACACACAAGATGATCAGCCGATGTGCGCTGCCGATCGAACGGAGCATGTCAGCCGCCTGCTCGGCGGACGCACGCAAGGTATCGGCCGGACTGAGAGCGACCGGCAGGTCACCTACGACGTCGAGGGAGTCTGTTGAAACAGGGCTCATGCCATGCAGGATATTCAGACCTGTGGAAGTTTGCAAATCCGATCAGATCTCAACTCGAATTTTCGGCTGGGACCAAAGCCCGATAGGTTTCGATCACCTGACTGTCGTCTTTGGTGCCCAATCCCATGCCGGAAGCTGATAGGAACATCTGATGCGACAAGGCAGCTAACGGCAGCCCCATCTTGGCCGACTTTGCCGCGTCAAGCACAAGCCCGAGATCCTTGACAAAAATGTCCACGGTACTGGTGATGGTCGGGTCATCGCTGACCATGCGCGGCCCTCTGTTTTTCAGCATCCAGGAGGATGCGGCACTGCCCGACAGCAGTTCGAGGGCGAGTTTGGGATCGATCCCGGACCGCTCAGCAAAGGCCAAGCCTTCGGCCGCGACTGCAATATGCACGCCACAGAGCAGTTGGTTGACCACCTTCATGCTGGCGCCTTGTCCGGCGGTGTCACCCAGATGATAAAGATTGCTCCCCATGGCGCGGAGAAGTTTGTCGCTCGCCGCAAGCACGGTTGCAGGTGCTGCCGCCATGATTGTCAACGTGCCAGCCTCGGCACCTGCGACGCCACCGGATACCGGCGCATCAATAAACTTTCGGCCGGTCGCCAGAACCCGCGCCGCCATCTGTTGCACCCGAGTTGGAGAACAAGTCGCCATGACAATGACTGTCGCACTCTCAGCCAGAGCCGCAACTCCGCCTTTGTCGAACAGAACGTCTTCGGCCTGATCGGCATTCACCGTCATGACAATGAGCGTGTCCGCGTCTTTGCACGCCAGAGCCACAGTCGGTGCCGAACTGCCACCCGCGGCCTCAAACCGCTGCATCGCCTCCGGCCGCACATCATAGCCCGTGACCCGGAACTGATGCGCAATCAGCTTGGTCCACATGGCAAAGCCCATGGCACCGAGACCAACGAAAGCGACGGGTTTGGTGGCAGGCATGACAGTCACTCCAACGACCGAAACTTGACGCTGGAGCGCTACCGGCAGAGCCGCGCGAGCGCAAGGCCTGATAAGCTCGTATAAAAGCAGGCAGCATCGTGTGATGCCACCTGCTTCTCCCCCGCATGCCAACACCCTTAATCCCTCAGGATGCCAGCACACATCTCATGCGTTCAGCGATTGAGCTGTTTCTTCAGCTCATCCAGGTCATCGCGAAGCCGCGTATTGTTTTCGAGTTCACGATCGATCTTGCGGATCGCGTGGAGCACGGTTGTGTGGTCGCGGTCACCAAACCGACGGCCAATTTCCGGCAGTGACCGCGACGTCAACTGCTTCGCAAGGTACATCCCAACTTGGCGCGGCCAGACCACCGAGCGGTGGCGGCGTTGCGACAGGATATCCTGCTTCGATACCGCGAAATGCCGTGACACGGCACGCAGGATGTCGTCGATTTTGACCCGGCGCGGTTCACCCGATGACAGCAGATCGCGCATGATCAGTTCGACACTGTCCGGCGTAATCGGCGTGCGCATCAGTTGCCAATTGGCATAAAGACGGTTGATTGCGCCCTCAAGTTCGCGGCCGTTCTCGGTCAACTTGTCGGCCAACAGATCGAGAACGTTACGAGAGATCTCAAACAGCGGGTCGGTCGCCCGTTTTTCGGTCACGCGACGCTCGAGAATGCGTAGCCGCAGTTCTTGATCGAGCGCTGCGATTTCCGTGACGAGGCCACGCGAGAGACGCGAGCGCATCCGGTCGTTCAAGCGTTCGATCTGCGCTGGCGGACGGGCGGAGGCCACAACCACCTGACGGCCGCCGTCAATCAGCGCGTTAACAATATGCTCGAACTCCTGCTCGGTCTTGTCACCTTGCATGTACTCGAAGTCGTCGATCAACAGGATGTCGATCGAGCGGAAACGGTCCTTGAACGCCATAGCGTCCTGCGACTTGATCGCATCGACGAACTGGAAGCGAAACCGCTCGGCCGTCAGGTACAAGACCTTGGCCTGCGGTGCCCGGCGTTGCACTTCCCATGCAATGGCATGCAACAGATGGCTTTTGCCGAGGCCGACATTGGCGTGCAGGAACAGCGGATTGAAACCACGTTCCTCGGCAAACACGGTTTCAGCGACCTGGATCGCTGCGGCGTGTGCCATGCGGTTGGATGGTCCAACCAGAAAGTTCTCGAACGTGCAACGAGGATCCAGGGGTGAACCCTCGAAGCCGTTGACCTTGGTGTTGACCAAATTCAGCGCCGGCATAGGGCGCAGTGTGTTGGCGATCGATTGCGACGGCGTGCTGCCTGAGCGAACTGGTCCGCGGAAATCAGACGCAGGACGACCTGCCGCTGTTGCAACGCCTGTGGCCGGGCGTGCTTGAGCGGCAGTTGGAACGCGGACCGTGACTTCAACACGATCAACGCCGGCAAATGCCGCCTTGCTGCATTCCAATAAAACGTCAGCGAACTGCTGCTGCATCCATTTCTTCAGGAATTGGGTCGGCACCGAAACATGCAAGGTATTGCTCTCGCAGCGCACGAACTCGAGTGTCTTGAACCAGCTGACGTAAAAGTCTTCACCAATCCGCGCGCGCAGGATTTCGCGAGCTTTCTTGGCCTTGGGCAAAAACAATGCCGCAACTGAATCATCATGGGTCGTTGCTTCATCGCTTCGCGATTGCGTAGAATCGTCAAAGTCGTCCATCGGAGAACCCCGCTTACTTGAGATGGCTGATGTGAAACCGGCAAGACGCAACTCACCCGTGTTCGGAGATTGCCCTCTTCGAACCTGGACGCACTGGTACTGTCGGCAAGCTATGGTGCTGGCTGCATCAGCCTTGCACCCACGGCAGTCCACGAGCTTTCCAGCCGTCGACCAGCCCTCTGTGACGCGCGGGGTCTAAATTGCCCTCAAACCCCGCCGTCACGTTACGGCAGCGCGCATAGCCGGCGGCTGCCATTGTCCGGGCCGCCATCAAACTGCGGCCCCCGGATCGGCAAATAAACAGAAGCTCTGCTTCGTGTCCTTTGCCTGCTTGGCTCAGCATCTCGGTGAGACGCTGAGCGAAATCTGCTTGTACCCGGTTGTCCGGGAAGCTGGACCACTCGATCAGGAGCGGCTGTTTGCCGATAGACGAGAGGTCGGGGAGACCGACAAACGCCCATTCAGCTCGGGTTCTGACGTCGATTAAGACGCTGTTTGGATCGCCCGCGAGGCGTGTCCAGGTCTCATCGACCAGCACGTCCTCGATGGCGCCACCATCAGATCCAACCACACGAAACCTCCATGCACCTTACATTGGCTATCGACGTGGGGGGCACGTGCGCCGTATGTAATGATCAAGGCTCCCGCCCTGACCATGGGTGATTACTTTTATGGGTGG
>JAYSUN010000443.1:0-3754 GCA_043719045.1 Hyphomicrobiaceae bacterium
TGGCGACACGCACGGCCTCGCAGCCGGCACCAGCATCCGCCTCGGCATCCGGCCGGAGGCAGTTCAAGTCCGCGGCATCAATCCGGGCACCCCCAATCGCTTCGAAGTGACGATCGCGGCCACCGACTATCTCGGCGCGTTCTGCCGCCTGACTTTGGCAGTCTTCTCAAGCGACGGGCTGGTCCTGACCGCGGATGTTGCCAGCAACGAAATGCGCGATATGAGTCTGTCGACTGGTCAAAGCATCGTTGTCGCCCTGCCGCCTGAACAGTTCCGCATCTTTCAGCGCCACCCGGCGCGCGTGCCATGACCACCGCATGGCAAGCCCCGACCGCCGCGCGGGCACCAAGTTTCGTCTGGCGCGAAGCGCTGCTGATGCGCGCCGGCATTTCGCTGCTGGTCGCAATCCTGCTGCTGGCCATTGCGCTGCCGATCGGTGTCCTTCTGGTCAAAAGCTTTCAGGACAGAACCGGCAGCTTCGTTGGTCTGGCCAACTACACGCGCTATTTCTCGACGCCTCTGCTGGTCAAATCGCTGTGGAACAGTTTCTGGGTGTCAGCCTTGTCGACCGGCATCGTCGTCGGCCTCGCATTTGGCTATGCCTATGCGTTGTCCCGCACGAAGATGCCGGGAAAAGCGCTATTCACGGCCATCGCGATGTTACCGCTGTTCGCCCCCTCACTGCTATCTGCGATCTCATTCATTTACATTTTTGGCAATCAGGGCTTTCTCAAATCCTGGCTTCTAGGCGGCACGATCTACGGCCCGATCGGCATCGTGCTGGCGCAGGTGTTTTATTGTTTTCCGCATGCCCTGTTGATCTTGACCACCGCACTGTCGCTCGCCGATGGTCGCCTCTACGAAGCCGCCGAAGCTTTGGGCACATCCAAGTGGCGCACATTCCGGACAGTGACGTTGCCGGGAGTAAAGTATGGACTCGTATCAGCTGTGTTCCTGGTATTCACCTTGGTCATTACCGACTTCGGTATTCCCAAGGTCATCGGTGGCCAATTCAACGTGCTCGCGACCGACGCCTACAAGCAAGTCATCGGTCAGCAGAACTTCGAGATGGGCGCGGTCGTCGGCTTCGTCTTGCTGCTCCCAGCCGTGCTCGCGTTCATCGTCGATCGCTTCATCCAGAGGCGACAGGTTGCGTTGCTCACTGCCCGCGCCGTGCCTTTGCAGCCCAAGCGGCGGGCCGTCTCAGACTCGCTCGCGACCGCCTATTGCAGCCTGATCGCACTGGTCATTCTCGGTGTGCTCGGCATGGCCGTGTGGGCGTCGTTCATCACCTACTGGCCCTATAACCTGTCGTTGTCGCTGAAGTGGTATGACTTCACCGAGTTCGAGCCCAATGGTTGGGGGCCGTATCTGAATTCGCTCAAAATGGCAGCTCTTGTCGCAGGCCTCGGCACGCCACTCATTTTTGCCGGTGCTTATCTGATTGAGAAAGGCGAAGGCTTTCGCTCCGGGCGCATGCTGGCGCACCTGTTGGCGATGATCCCGATGGCAGTGCCCGGCCTCGTCCTCGGCCTCGGCTATGTCTTTTTCATCAACGCCAAATGGAACCCGCTGGGTTTTTTTTACGGCACGCTGTTTTTACTGGCAGTCAACACCATCGCGCATTTCTACACCACCGCGCACATCACGGCGGTGACAGCGCTGAAACAGATCGACAAGGAGTTTGAAGCCGTCTCGGCATCGTTGAAGGTGCCCTTTTACAAAACCTTTGCCCGCGTCACTGTGCCGATATGTTTGCCCGCTATTCTCGACATTGCCGTCTATATGTTCGTCAATGCCCTGACGACGGTGTCGGCCATCATTTTCCTCTATGGCGCCCAAACCAAGCTGGCTGCCGTCTCCATCGTCCACATGGATGAGTCGGGTGCGACGGCCGCTGCTGCCGCCATGGCCATCATGATCCTGGCGACCGCCATCACTGTCAAAGCCCTGCATCTGGCCCTCAACCACTTCGTCTTCGCCCGCCTGCAAGCCTGGCGTATGCGCTGACGCGTCGGCTCTTGCCGCTGCGACATCAAGGTCCGATCTCTTGCGGGCTGCGCTGCGTAAGCGCACATGCGACTATGAGCTGGTTTGCAGGAGCCCCCGCCCGTGAGCGATGATGAAGAAAACCGCCTATCGGCCCGCGCCGCACGCTACGTCAAAGTCGGCGCCAACGTCGGGTCCATTGCTGCGAAAGTGGCAGGCCAACGGTTGTTCGGCATGGCAACCAACGATCAACAAACCGCGGCAGCGCTTGCCGCCGCACTTGGCGGCCTGAAGGGCCCAATCATGAAGGTGGCGCAACTTCTGTCAACGATCCCCGAGGCGTTACCAAAAGAATACGCGGCCGAGCTGTCGCAGTTGCAGAGTCAAGCCCCGCCCATGGGTCCAGCCTTCGTCAAACGCCGCATGATCGCCGAACTTGGGCCCGACTGGCCAAAGCGCTTTAAGTCGTTCGATCTGCAGCCGTCAGCATCCGCCTCGCTCGGTCAGGTTCACAAGGCAGAAACCCACGACGGCCGCGCGCTCGCCTGCAAGCTACAGTACCCGGATATGCAGTCCGCCGTCGAAGCCGATCTGAATCAGCTGCGACTCATCTTCAATCTGCACGCGCGCATGGACCGCGCCATCGACACCAGTCAGATCATGACGGAGATCTCGGATCGACTGCGCGAAGAACTCAACTATGAACTTGAGGCCGGACACATCCGGCTTTACCAGGCCATGTTGGCCAACGAGCGCGATATCCGGGTGCCAGAAACCCTGGCCGATTTATCGACCAAACGCTTACTGACAATGACCTGGCTGACCGGCAAGCCGCTGTTGAGTTTCAAGGACGCACCACAAGAGCAGCGCAATCTGATCGCACGCGCCATGTTCCGTGCCTGGTGGTTTCCGTTCTCCCATTACGGCGTCATTCACGGTGATCCGCATCTCGGCAATTACACCATCTTCGAGACCGACCGCGCGGCCGCTGGCCTCAATCTGTTGGACTACGGCTGCATCCGCACCTTTCCAGCCAAGTTCATCGGTGGCGTCGTCGAGTTGCGCCGCGGCCTGCTCGCTGACGACCGGGCACGGATCGTCAACGCCTACGAGATCTGGGGCTTCAAAGGCCTGACGAACGAGTTGATCGACACCATGAACATCTGGGCCAAGTTTATTTATGGCCCGCTCCTCGATGATCGCGAACGCGAGATCGCCGAGGATGTCTCGCCCGGTGACTATGGCCGCAAAGAAGCTTTTGCAGTTCACAAAGCATTGAAGGAAAAAGGCCCTGTCACCGTGCCGCGCGAGTTCGTCTTCATGGATCGCGCCGCCATTGGCCTCGGCGGTGTCTTCCTCCACTTACGGGCTCGCGCCAACTGGTTCCGCCTGATGGAAGAGACCATGCACGACTTTGATCTGGAGACTGTCGGGACCCGACAACGCGACTTGTTTGCGAAGACGGGCGTGCCCATGCCAATGTGATCGCTGAGGTTTAATCAACTCTCCGAGGCCCGATATGAGCAATTCCGCCCTGCCGCTTGCCGGTTTGCGCGTTCTGGACGTCGCCTCGTTCATTGCGGCACCTGTGGCTGCCACCGTCATGGGCGACTACGGCGCCGATGTCATCAAGGTCGAGCCACCGGGCACGGGTGATCCCAATCGCGAAACCCGCAAACTGGCGAGCTATCCAAAAACCGACGTCAACTATCCTTGGGAAATGGACAGCCGAGGCAAGCGTTCGATCGCGCTCGACTTACGCACG
>JAYSUN010000444.1:0-3747 GCA_043719045.1 Hyphomicrobiaceae bacterium
GACGTCTTTCAATTTTGGCGCGACATCAGGGCCACGAGCAAGATCATTGGCTGAGTGTGGCGTTCATTGCGCCTTGGTTGATACCAGTCGAGCCGGAACACCGATCAACCAAGGCGCGACGCCACACTAGCCCGAGACAACCACAGGCATGACGCCAATCGAGACTGGCAGGCGACGTGTCTGGGGCCAACCGGGGTCAGGCTCCCAGAACCAAAATCTGCGACCGCCGCGTCAGGATGCTCAACAAGCGGCGCAGGTCACGTTCGCTCAGCGCGATGCAACCATCAGTCGGTTTGAAGCCAGGTCTTGCCAAGTGAACAAAAATAGCACTTCCGCGACCCCGCTTGCGCGGGCGCTCGTTGTGGTCAAGCAGCAGCACGAGATTGTAGAGATTGTCGGCTCGCCACAACCTTTCGGCACTCGCTAGATAGGGATGTCGCACCAAGCGGTTGTAGCGATGGTCATTGGGTTCATCGCACCAGCCGTCGTCGGGCCGCAACCGTCGGATCGGCAACGGCGTCAGAGGCCGCAGCACCCGGTCCGCGCGGTAGTAAACTTGACGCGCCGTCCAGACTCCAACGGGCGTTGCGCCGTCACCCTCTCGCTTACGCACCCTCGCCCCCGCCCGACCTAGGGCGCATCGCAGCCCGCAAGCACCCAACATCACGATGCCGTGAGAACTTGACCGGGACTGCGCGTGGACAGCAAACCGCCTTGTTCCTTGATTTGGGATAGCCATGTGTCGTGTCCTTCCGCTGTCACGCAAGTGATGTTACACAATGTGATAATTCCGTCTGCAGGTGCGGACAACTTTAGGGACGACACGCATGAGCAATGTGAGCACGATCCTGCTCGTCGATGATGACGATGATCTGCGTGATAGCCTTCGAGATCAGTTGGCGCTCTATGATGAGTTCAAGGTTTTGACCGCGGCCAATGCCGGCAAAGGTGTTGAAGTCGCTAAATCGGAACGAATTGACCTCGTGCTGTTTGATGTGGTTTTGCCGGATATGGACGGCCGTGAGGCGGTTAAACTGCTGCGCAAGACCGGTTTTAAAGCACCGGTTATTATGCTGACTGCAAATGACAGCGATGCCGACATGGTCCTGGGTCTTGATTCCGGTGCCAACGACTATGTCACCAAACCATTTAAGTTTGCGGTCCTCCTGGCGCGCATTCGCGCTCAGCTGCGCCAACACGAACAGAGCGAAGATGCCATCTTTGCGATCGGGCCCTACGCTTTCAAGCCTGCGTCAAAGTTGCTCCAGACCCCAGACGGCAACAAGGTCCGCTTAACGGAAAAAGAAACGTCGATCCTGAAGTATCTCTATCGGGCCGGCGAGAAGGTCGTCACGCGCGAGATCTTGTTGGCGGAAGTCTGGGGCTACAACGCGGGCGTTACGACACACACGCTTGAGACCCACATTTACCGCCTGCGTCAGAAAATTGAGAAAGATCCAGCCAAAGCTGAGCTGTTGGTCACCGAAGCGGGCGGTTACAAATTGGTGCCCTAGTGGCCCGTCGCGCTTTGGTTGATACCAGTCGAGCCGGAACACCGATCAACCAAGGCGCGACGCCACACGAGCAGGCAACTGCGTTCACTCAGCCGCGTGCCGCCGGTCGTCCGTCATCGGGAGTTCCGCGATCAGCCGGGTGGCCAAATGATCCAGAACAGCTCGCAAATGCTCAAAGCCTCGAGTTTTCTCAAGCGTTCTTTCATCCAGATACAGCGCTCGATTAATTTCGATTTGCAACGCGTGCACACCTGTCGCGGGCTTGCCGTAGTGCTCGGTGATGAAGCCTCCCGCATAGGGCCGGTTCAATTGAACTTCGAAATCAAACCCTTGCAGCGTATCGCGAACAAGTCGCGTCAGCCGCGTGTCACATGAGGCCCCAAACCGGTCGCCCAGAACAAACTGGGGCCGTGCATTTCCGGGTTGTCCAACGGTGGTCGACGGCATCGAATGACAATCGATCAATACCGCCATCCCAAAGCGGCGTCGGGTTTGTTCCAGCACGCCCGCCAAAATCGCGTGAAAAGGCCGGTATAACAACTCGATCCGCGCCATCCCTAATGCAATCGGCAACCGCTCAGCATAGATTTCCTCGCCGTCAGCAACGATACGAGGGATTGTGCCCAAGCCGCCTGCGACGCGTACAGATTGCGAATTTGCAAACGCTGGAATGCGCTCTGTGAACAATTCCGGATCGAGTTCATAGGGTTCGCGATTAGCGTCGACAAAAGCACGTGGAAATCGGGCTGCGACCAGTGGCGCCCCAAGTCGCACAACGCCAGAAAACAATTCGTCTACATAGCAATCCTCGCTCTTTCGAAGGGTGACGGCATCCAGCTGAGTTGCATCGAGAAAGGCGCGCGGATAGACGCGGCCTGAGTGCGGCGAACAAAACACCAAAGGTGTTCGTTGCAACGTGGGTTCGACCAATGCAAACGGCGGTGAAAGTTCGCTTGAAATCGACTCGTTCTCGCGCTCAATCATACCGCTGCGCATGCACTTCGTCCTGCTGGAGTTCCGAGCACTGTATCAGCGCGGCTCCTCGTGTCCTCTGTATCACCAAGCAAACCCTTGCCAACTCGTATCGCGTCTGTCCACCCGACTTACGCAGTGAATCGCGGGACATCCCTAAAATTGACCTGCAAAAACTGACAACGTCACACCTAAAGGCAACACTCGGCTTTGCTCGCCTCATGGTTCAAGTCGTTGCTCATCGGCCGAACTTGCCAGATGTCGAGTTTGGTTCTGGTCCCGTCAGGCACCATGACAGCTCAAATGGACGATGCCTCACTCGATCGCTGGTCGGACAAGGTCTGCTAGGACAAGGTCTGGCGCTGCTGGCTGGTTCACGGCAAACTGGGCCTTCGGCAGCGAAAGGCCGCGTCTCTGGAATTGAGGAACTTAAGTTCGCCGGCCGATTGAAACCAGTTGCGAAACGTGATGCGGTCGTCAGCGACTCGGATCGTGTGACGGTTGGTCAAGCAATGGAATGATAGGCATGCGATTGGTCGTTACAGATATCGTTACTGAGACACAGCTGATCAAGCGTGTCCGCCTTTGCCAACAGGACGGGAGCCCACTTCCAGGCTTTGGCGCCGGAGCCCATGTTGCACTGAAGATTCCGGGCATCGGCGAGCGCAAGTATTCGTTGATCTCTGTTGCAACCGAGGTCGGTGCTACCGCAGCCCCAGCCTGCTACGAGATCGGCGTGCGCCTTGATGCCGATGGCGGTGGCGGTTCGAAGTTCATTCATGCTTTAAAACTCGGCGATGGTCTCGACGCCTCTGGTCCGGAGAATGCCTTTCCATTGAGCGGTGCGCCCGCCCCGGTGGTGTTGATTGCAGGTGGGATCGGCGTGACGCCACTCTTGACGATGGCCGCCGAAATGACCGCAACGGGCCGACCGTTCCGCTTCATCTATGCTGCGCGTACGCGTAGCGAATTGGCCTTCGTGCGTGAGATCAACGCGTTGACCGGCAATACGGCGATGTTTCATGTCGATGATGAAATGACTGCAGTGCTCGATATCAGCGCGATCCTCGCCAGCCTCAATACCGAGACGTCCGTCTACAGCTGCGGCCCAAAGCCAATGTTAAAAGCAGCAATCAAGGCTGCACGCAACCTGGATTGGCCAAAAGATCGGTTGCGGTTTGAACTCTTTTATAGCGGCGCGCAGACGTTTTAACTCTGCCACTGGTGCCGTCAGGCGCCGGTCTTGTCTTGCTTGCGCGTG
>JAYSUN010000445.1:0-10712 GCA_043719045.1 Hyphomicrobiaceae bacterium
AGTGAAAAATCGCCGCGTCCTTGATAGCCGACGGCCGATGCCCCGAGTGCGAGCATCAGCAGACAGTCCATTCGCGTTTCATCCCAGGCGGCGAACAACCGTTGCAGATTGGAGCCGATGCCCTCGACCCAGACGCTATCTGAATTGTGGACCAGGAACGGCTCTGAACCCAGCAACGGCAATGCCTTTTTGATGCCACCGCCGGTTTCCAGCAATTGGTCGCGCTCATCGGAAATGATGATCTCGGGTTTGGATCGCGTATCGAGGTGCACTTCCAGTAGGTTGGCCTTGTAGTGCACGTTGACCACCGCGCGGGGCACTTGTGCTTCGGCGATCCGATCCAGCACCCGGTCGATCAAGGGTTGGCCGTGCAGCGCCACCAGTGGCTTCGGCAATGTTTCGGTCAGCTGGCGCATACGTTTGCCGAGGCCGGCCGCCAGAACCATCGCAGTCTTGGGTTTCCAGGTCATCCGCTTCCATACCCGGCCAGAGCTCGCCCGTCACGTGGCGGCTGTGGATGAAGTTGCGAACACCTATTCCAGCAGCTTCTACATGGCACATGTGTCAGCAAGGGTGTTGATATCTGGCAGCACCAACCGTTAAGCTACACTCGCTTTATCTCTCCTCACCCTCCAAGGCACCCCTGTTCATGGCCAAGAAACCCGCTGCGTCGGCTGCGAAGACATCACTGCGCTCAAAGGCGTGGTTCGATAATCCGGCCAATGCCGACATGACCGCGCTCTATCTGGAGCGGACCATGAACTTCGGCCTGACGCTCGAAGAATTGCAGAGCGGTCGACCGATAATCGGCATTGCCCAGACCGGGTCGGACATTGCGCCCTGCAATCGGCATCACATTTTTCTGGCCGAGCGCGTCCGTGAAGGCATTCGGGAAGCTGGAGGGATCTGCTTTGAGTTTCCGATCCACCCGATTCAGGAGACGTGCAAACGGCCGACGGCGTCGCTCGATCGGAACTTGCAATACTTGTCACTGGTCGAAATTCTCTATGGGTATCCGATCGACGGTGTCGTCCTGACGACGGGCTGTGACAAAACCACGCCGGCGCAGATCATGGCGGCTGCGACCGTCGATATTCCGGCCATCGCTTTGTCGGGTGGGCCGATGCTCAATGGCTGGCACAAAGGCGAGCGCACCGGCTCTGGCACCATCGTGTGGAAGGCGCGCGAAATGATGGCGCGTGGCGAGATCGATTACAAAGGCTTTGCCGAGTTGGTCGCGTCATCGGCGCCGTCCGCAGGTCACTGTAATACCATGGGCACGGCATCGACGATGAACTCGTTGGCCGAGGCGTTGGGCATGTCCCTGCCCGGTTGCGCGTCGATCCCGGCGCCGTATCGCGAGCGCCAGCAAATGGCCTATCTGACCGGCAAGCGCATCGTTGAAATGGTCCACGAAGACTTGAAGCCATCGCAGGTACTGACGCGCGAAGCGTTCGAAAATGCCATCGTCGTGAACACCGCCATTGGCGGGTCAACCAACGCGCCAATCCATCTCAACGCCATCGCGCGCCACATCGGAGTTGAGCTCAACAACGATGATTGGGAGCGCATCGGCTACGACATCCCGCTGCTGGTCAACATGCAGCCGGCGGGTGAATATCTGGGCGAGGAATATCACCGTGCCGGCGGTGTGCCCGCGGTCGCAGCCGAGCTGATCGCCGAGGGCAAAATCAACAAGGTTGCCATCACGGTCAATGGTAAAAGCTTCTATGACAACAACAAGGGCAAGACCTCGTGGGATCGGGCGGTCATCAAAGCCTATGACGCCCCCATGAAAAAACAGGCCGGCTTCCTCAACTTCAAAGGCAACCTGTTCGACTCGGCCATCATGAAGGCGAGTGTCATCTCTGAGGAGTTTCGTAAACGGTATCTATCGAATCCGAAGGATCCGATGGCCTTCGAAGGCCGCGCCATCGTGTTTGACGGCCCCGAGGATTATCACGCCCGGATTGATGATCCGGCGCTCAAAATCGATGAAACGTGCTTGCTGTTCATGCGGGGCACGGGGCCCATTGGTTATCCAGGGGCGGCCGAGGTCGTCAACATGCGAGCGCCAGACTACCTTTTGAAAAAGGGCATCACGTCGCTCCCCTGCATCGGTGATGGCCGTCAGTCCGGCACGTCGGGTTCGCCGTCAATCCTCAATGCGTCGCCGGAAGCTGCGACCGGCGGCGGGTTGGCGCTGCTCAAGACCAATGACAAAGTGCGCGTCAGCTTGAAAGACCGCACGGCCAACATGTTGATCAGCGATGCCGAGTTGACGAGCCGTCGCAAGGACCTCGAGAAGGCTGGCGGCTACAAGTATCCTGAGAGTCAAACGCCTTGGCAGGAAATTCAGCGTGGTATCGTTGATGAGTTGTCGCACGGCATGGTTCTGAAGCCGGCCGTCAAGTATCAGAAAATTGCGCTGACCAAAGGCATCCCGCGGGATAACCATTGAGTTCGTCGATGCCGCCAATCTCCGTTGTCACGGATATCGAAGCGGATGGGCCAGACCCGGGCCGTCACTCGATGTTGAGCTTTGCTTGCGTTGGCGTGCAGGCGGGCGTGCCGA
Organism: Hyphomicrobiaceae bacterium; assembly: GCA_043719045.1. Classification (GTDB taxonomy): domain Bacteria; phylum Pseudomonadota; class Alphaproteobacteria; order Rhizobiales; family Hyphomicrobiaceae; genus JABFRJ01. The sequence continues at coordinate 2,576 of JAYSUN010000445.1, forward strand.
TCGCAATTGCGGAAACACTGCCGGGGCAGACCGTCTCGGTTATTTGGGCTGGTAACCGGCCGCGGCGGAACACGGTTGAACTCGCAAGTTGATGGCTGCATTTTTCAAGCCAGGACGGGTGCCGGACCCATTTGGCCCAGCACCCGCTCATCTTTATTTGGGCAAAGTGCCGTCAATGCCTTGAACGTAGAAGTTCATGCCGGCGAGATCGCCGTCGGCTACTTTGCTGCCGGCCGCCAGAAAGATCGAGCCGTCTTGTTTGTTGAGCGGGCCGGTGAAGACGTGGAACTCGCCCTTGGCGATCTTGTCTTTGGCGGCGTCTGCCGCAGCTCTTGCATCAGCGGAAACGGTCGGACCATAGCTCGAGACCGTTAGCATACCTGAGCCGAGGCCGGCCCAAACGTCACCAGATTTCCAGCCGCCATCGATGACGTCTTTGACGCGCTTGACGTAGTAGGGAGCCCAGTTGTTGACCAACGAGGTCAAAGTTGCGTTCTTGCCAAAGTTGCTCATGTCCGAGGCTTGCCCAATGGCAGAAATCTTGCGCTCCTCGGCAAACTTCACGGCAGCAGGGCTGTCGGTATGTTGGAACAAGACGTCCGCGCCTTGATCAGCGAGCGCCTTGGCCGCATCGGCTTCCTTGCCCGGATCAAACCAAGTTGAAACCCAGATGATCTTGAACTTGACGTTCGGGTTCACTGACTTGGCGCCAAGATAGGCCGCATTGATCCCCATGATCACTTCCGGGATCGGGAAGGAGGCAATGTAGCCGATGGTGTTCGATTTTGTCGTCTTGCCCGCGAGTACGCCGGCCACGTAGCGACCTTCATAGTAGCGGATGTTCGCGGTCGCGACGTTATCAGCACGCTTGAAGCCCGAGATGTGTTCGAACTTCACGTTCGGATGTTTGGCTGCGACCTTGATGGTCGGGTTCATGAAACCAAATGAGGTTGTGAAGATGATTTTGTGGCCTTGGCTGGCCAACTGGTCAATGACGCGCTCGGCGTCCGGGCCTTCCGGCACGTTCTCGACGTGCGTGGTTTCGACTTTGTCGCCAAACTCCTTTTTGACGGCTTCGAGGCCTTTGTGATGCTGATAGCTCCAGCCGTGATCGCCAATCGGCCCCACATAAACAAAGCCAACTTTGGTTTTGCCCTGCGCCAACGCCGCTGTGGCGCTGAGGGCGATGCCGGCAATGGCCGCGGCTAAGCCTTTAGCAAATTTCATGACTCGACTCTCCCTGGGGTCCGATGTGGTCTGGCGTTCGTTTCAGGCCGGAGCATAGAACACTTTGCCGAGCGATGCAGGAGCATTTAGGCGCATTTTCCACGCCTTTCCAGACATCGCGACCAACACGGCGATGGTCGCCAGATACGGCAACATGGACAAAATTTGTGCATCGACTTTCAGGCCGTGAGCCTGGCCATGCAGCTGCAGGATGCTGATGCCGCCAAACAGCAAGGCACCGATGACAACCCACATCGGCTGCCAGGCCGCAAAGACCACCAATGCTAACGCGATCCAGCCGCGTCCAGCCGTAATCTTCTCCAGCCAAAATGGTGTTTGCACAAGCGAGAGGTAAGCCCCACCGAGACCCGCCATAGCGCCACCAAAGGCTAACGCCAGCATCCGAACTTGGACGACGCCAAGGCCAACTGAGTGCGCCGCATCATGGTTTTCGCCGACCGCACGCAAGACCAGCCCCGCGCGGGTGCTGCGCAAGAACCAAGCCAGGACAAAAGCCAGCGCAACGGCTGCGAGCGCCATCACGTCAAGGCCCGCGGCGATCTTGCCCAAAACCGGAATGTCGCCAAAACCGAACCTATCAAGGCGCGGAAATTGACCCACGGAATTGCCAGAGTAACCTTGGCCCACGAGCGCCGAGACGCCCAGGCCAAACAGGGTGAGAGCAAGGCCAGTCGCGACTTGGTTCGAGAGCAAGATCTGTGTGATGACGCCGAAGAGCAAGGCCATTGCGAGCCCTGCGAACATCGCTGCGACAAAACCGAGACTGTAACTCCCCGTCCCTGTCGCTGCGGCAAAGCCGGCGATCGCACCAACCACCATCATGCCTTCGACGCCGAGATTGATGACGCCGGACTTCTCGACGATGAGTTCCCCGAGCGCCGCAAATATCAATGGCGTTGCAGCGATAAGAATCCCCGTGCATATGGCGATGATCAGGTCCATCGGAGCGGTTCTCGGAAATGGTTAAAGTGCCAGCGCAACGGCGCTAAGGTCGGCCACCGGGGCCGTCTCGGAGTAATGCGGTAGCGCTGACCAGATGTGACACCATGCGGCCAATTCCGGATGCTGTTTGCGCCAGGGATGTTCGGGTTGGCGGAACGCTAGGTTTTCCAGCGTACACAACGCGGCAAGGCCACCTGCGGTGACCTGTTCGCTCGGCAGATGACCGCGGGCGAGATCTTCGGCCAAGGCTGCGATGCCGAGTTCGATCTTCTGACTCTGCCGGGCGAGCCACGGCAGGCTGCGCTTGTCCACGTCGCGCCAAGCTTCGACGATCTGAAGAACGATTGCGTCGCTGATCCCGTCCGCCAATGCTTCGATGCGCTGATCAGTGATCGCGGCGATCGCTTCGGGCGGCCGCAAGTCAACGCCGGACAGGTGTTCGAGGTAGGCGACAATGACCCGGGAATCGTACAGTGGGCCAGCATCAGCCGTCAGTAGAACTGGAACTTTCACCAGCGGGTTGCTATCGCTGAGTTGTGCCTTGGGCGACCACTGCGCTGCAGGTTTAAATGTCAGCGGCAGACGTAACGTCGCCGCCGCCAACCTGACTTTGCGGACAAACGGGCTCGTCCGTGAACCGATGACGACCAGGGAAACTCCAGGCATAGCGGTCGGCTCCGTGCTCAGCCCTTGTCGATCAAGGGAACACGACTTGAGCGCGGTCAGGTCGTGTCCCCAGTCATCTTACTTCTTATATGCGGCCACGATGGCCTCGCCCTCGGCGCCAGCCTTCTTCAGCCAGCCAGCCGTCAGGTCTTCACCAAACTTCTTGAGCCCGGCCTGGAATTCCGGGGTTGGTTGTTCAACCTTCATCCCCTTGGCCTTCAACTCAGTGATGTACCAAGTGGCCTTCTCTTGAGCGATCTTCCAGCCGCGCTCTTCTGAGGCTTTCGCTGTCTTTAACAGCGCGTCCTGTTGATCCTTCGGCAGCGCATCAAATGCGGCTTTGTTGGCGAAAGTGATGTTCTTCGGAATCCAAGCTTGCGTATCGTACCAATGTGTCAGGGATTCCCACACTTTGCTGTCATAGCCGGTCGACCCCGACGAGACAAAGCTGTCGACGACGCCGGTTGCCAATGCTTGCGGCAATTCCGCGGCTTGAATCGTTACGGACTGTGCACCTGCCAGTTCCGCAATGCGTGACGTGCCGGCGTTATACGACCGCCACTTCAGCCCCTTCATATCTTCAACTGTTTTCAACTCCTTCTTGGCGTAGATACCCTGGGGTCCCCAAGGCACAACCATCAAGATCATCAAGCCTTGCGCTGCCAGTTTCTTCTCGATGGCTGGCTGCGACGCCAACCAGAGCTTCTTTGCGTCGGGAAAGCTGGTCGCGAGGAACGGCACCACGTCGATGCCGAACACGGGGTCTTCATTCTCGTGGATCGAAATCAGAACTTCGCCGAGTTGCGCTTGGCCGGTCGCAACCGCGCGCTTGATTTCGGGCGCTTTGAACAGTGAGGCTGCGCCATGCACGGTAATCGCCAGCTTGCCACCGGTTGCGACTTCGACGTCCTTGGCAAACTGGACAAGATTTTCGGTGTGATAGTTGCCGTTGGCATAGGCGGCCGGCAAATTCCATTTGGTTGGTGCTTGTGCGCTCGTGCCGGTGGTCGATGCGGCAATGACCAGGCCTGCGATTGCCACAATACTGCGGCGTTTGAACAGAGACGTCATCGTGAGTTTTCTCCCTTGAGGCTGCTATTTCGTCGTTATGCGCGGCTTTTCCGGAAACGTGAGATCCGGCACAATCGTCACGATCTTAGGAAATACTGTAATCAAACCCACAGCGACCGCCAACAGGAAGAAGAAAGGCAAAGCGGCCCGAGCCACGGTCAGGCTGTCTTTACCACTCATGGTTTGCAGTACGAACAGGTTGAACCCGACCGGAGGCGAGACTTCGGCCATCTCGATGATCAGGATTAAAAAGATGCCGAACCAGATCAGATCGAAGCCGGCCTTCTGGACCATCGGCAGCACGACGGCTGTGGTCAACACAATCATGGAGATGCCGTCGAGTGCGGTGCCGAGAACGATGTACATGATGGTCAACACCGCGATCAGCGTGTAGGGCGACAACCCGAACCCATCGACCCAACTCGCGAGCGCCATTGGGATGCCGGTGTAGGCCATCGATGTCGACATGAAAGAGGCGCCGGCGAGGATCAACATGATCATGCCGGTGACGCGGACAGTGCCCATCACGCTGGCGGCGAAATTTTCGCGTGTCAGCGAGCCCGACCACCAGGCAATCGCAAATGAGCCGAGCACGCCCCAGGCCGCACACTCTGTAGCTGTGGCCCAGCCCAGAATCAAAGAGAAGCAGATGAACAGGATCAGTAGTCCGCACGGAATGAGGCTCGCGCTCGCCCGCATCTTCTCGCGGAACGACATGTGGGGTTCTCGGGGTGGCTGTTTTTCGGGTGTCAGCAGAGCCCAGACAATAATGTAACCCGAGTAGAGCACCATCACCAGCAGGCCAGGCAAGAAGCCCGCCAGGAACAGTTTGATGATCGAGACTTCGGCTGCGACCGCATAAACGACCATCGTTATCGATGGCGGAATGAGGATGCCGAGCGTGCCAGCACCTGCCAAAGACCCCAAGCTGACCATTTCATCGTAGCCACGTTTTTTCAGCTCTGGCAGTGCTATTTTGGCAATGGTCGCGCACGTCGCCGCCGACGACCCGGAGACAGAGCCGAAAATGCCCGACGCGACAATGTTCACATGCATCAAGCGGCCTGGAAGCCAATTCAACCAGGGAGACAAACCGCGAAACATCTCCTCTGACAATTTGGTTCGGAACAGGATTTCGCCCATCCAGATAAACAGCGGCAGTGCCGCCAGTTCCCAAGACGCGGCATTGCCCCAGATTTTGGTTGCCAACACATCCCCCGGCGACGGCACGCCTGGCACAAACAACATGCCGACCCAACCGACAGCGATCAATGCGATAGCGATCCACACTCCACCGGCTAGCAGCAGGCAGAGCACCAGCAACAGGATGCCCGAAATCGAGATGAGATCCATCGTGTCAGACCGCGCTCGCTATGGCGCGCTCGATCGCTTCTTCAGCGGTCTTCGGCGGCTCTTTTTCGTACCTCGGTTTGTTGCCACGCAGCACGTGGACCAACTCGTCGACAAAAGCGATGGTCAGGATCACGAGCCCGCCAGCAAAGCCCAGCTGAGGTATCCATAGCGGCATCGCAACCACACCGTTAGCCAAGTCGTTGAGCCGATAACTGTCATAGGCAAGTTTGCAGGCAAACCAAGTAAAGTAGCTGACAAATGCCAAGCCGAGCAGCAGCGAGATGATTTCAATGTAATGACGCGTGCGACCCGTAAACCGGTCGATCAGCAATCCGACGCGGATCATCTCGCCGGATTTGAAAGTGTGAGCAAGGCCGAGGAAGGCGCAGGCGGCCATGGCCCAGGCGGCGAAATCGTCGCCTGCGGGAATGTTGAGCCCGAATTGCCGACCCGCCGACATGATCATCATGATCAAAAAGATCATGACTAAGCAAAGGCCGGCGCCGTAGCCAGCCCAGAGATATAGTCGATCCAGCGCTGCACGCATTCTTGTTTTAGCCCCCGACGACCGCGCCACGCGCAGATACCCATCCAGTGGCAACATGCACGCAGGCGGCAGCCCTTGTCCAGAGCGTCAGTGACGTTGATTGATCGCGATCATGACGCCGGAAAAACTCATGCTGGTCAGTGCCGCGAGAACAAATGCGGTCGTGAAACCAAGGTATGGAATGCCGTAACCTGCAACCAGAAAAAACAAAACAAACCCAACCAGTGACAATGATATTCCTCGGAGTACGCGTAAGATTGCATCGCGCCCGAGCTGGTGATGTGTGAACGAGCCAACAACGGTGAGGATGACGGGATAACTGGCCACAATCCCGGAGAGTTGCGGCCCAAGGCGGTCGGCACTGAGCATGATGCCTGCCACGAGTGCGAAGGTTACGGCCATTCGCACCAAAATATCCCACCACGGCGGACGCACCGGGGCAGTGGTGGAACGTGGCTGCGGAATCAACATGGCAGTGACCAAGAGTGCCGCGGCTGCGAACAGCGCTGCTTGCCACAAAGCCACGTCCAAGCCTTGCAGGCACCAGGCAGCGGCGGCGAAAGCGGCCACGGCTGCGGCTAACGCCAGAGGCCAAGGCGCAATCCGCGACGCCACGGCATAGCCGAGCACGAAAGCTGCGATGCTGACAGCGCCAAGTTGGACCCCGGTACATGCTGCGATGGCGAAAGCAGCCCCTTTGTCCAGGCCGAGAAAGATCAGTACCGGCCCTGTCATCCAGGGCAATCCCATCAGCAAACCGCCAATGCTAGGCCCCCACCGACGGGCGGCAAGCGACATCAGCGCCACCAGAACAGGTGGGATGGCGATCTTGAAAAGCAACAAACTCAGGGACACGGAAGCTCTCAGTTGGAGCAGACGGCCGTTGCGGCTGCTGATGCCGCGTAACACGCGCGCTCGATATTCGGCAGTATCCGTGTCGCCTGTCGCGTCCGCATTGGCCGCGCTACATCGTATCAGGGGGAAGGATTAGCTTGGATAAACCAATGCACCGGCTTGTTCGCGACCAAAAGCTGAGTAAGTTCGCCACCATCTTGTCTTATTGCCGGGGCAACTCAGCCACGGGATGGCCGAGTTAGGCCGCGATTCGGAGGAGCTGGTCGAAGATGCGTGCAGGAATGACGTCAACGACGCTGATGCAGTCAAGGTTATTGCTCGTGGCTGCCTGTGCGGCATCTCTCGCTCTGACCGTGGTTGCGGGTTTACCAGTCACGGCATCCGCGCAAACTGCGCCCGCCCCTACACCTGCACCAGCTGCCAGCCAAACCTGGAACACAACGACGAATACCTCGGCTCCAACGGCTGGCGTGACCCTCGACGAAAAACAGGTCGCAGCACTCCGAAGTGTATCGCAATTCTTCAATGGTTTAAAGCAGTTGAAGGGCGTCTTTGCGCAGACCAATCCAGATGGCAAAAGACTTCGTGGCAAGTTTGCTTTGAAACAGCCCGGCAAGTTCCGCTTCGACTATGGCTTCGGCAGCAAGATGGTGATCACCTCAGACGGCATTACGCTGCAGATTGCTGACAGGGATATCTCCACCGATGATCGTATCGAACTCGACAAGACGCCGTTTCGCATCCTGTTGCGCAAGGACGTGGATCTGATGCGCGACGCGCGCGTCTTCGAAGTTCAGGAAGTCGATGATCTCATTATTGTCTCGATCGGTGACAAGAGTCCGGATGCGCCAGGCAAGATCCGGTTGTTCTTGACAAAAAAACCAGCTCTCGAGTTGAAAGAATGGGTGACGACTGACGGTCAAGGCACCGAGACACGCACCGAGGTGTCTGAGTTAACCCGCGCCGAAGAACTGGAGGACGCATTGTTCAAGATTACCTCTGCACCGCTCAATACGACCGGGCAGAAGTAAAGGCTCAACAGCTGACTGCGTTGTTCGGCTCCTTTTGCTGTGACAGTTGCCGGCACTGCTGGAGACAAGCGTTCACAAGACTGTGAGCTTGCCAGAATTGGGTTGATTCGGCCACGCGCAAGCTTATTCTAATGCCAGAGCAGGCGTTGTTACATATTGTGAGTCTCCCCCGTCTCACATTCACATCGCTTCGCTGGCCCTGGTTCCCTCCCAGGGCCTGCGCCATGTGCGCACAACGCCCAGCTTCTTCCCCCGGAGGCTGGGCGTTTTTCATCTGAGCGAGCTGACTTCCGTGCTGCGTTGAACGCGCAGCTTTCCACCAAGCCGCATCAAGACTGATTTGCGGGGTTTCGTAAGCGCGCGGCCAGAAACATGAATGCATTAGGCCGAAGGTCCCCAACACCAACAGGCAAAGCATGAGCGT